>NZ_JAUBTL010000017.1:0-62958 GCF_036702475.1 Microcoleus sp. D2_18a_B4 | reverse complement strand
AGCCCAGGTTAATTCAGTTAGTTTTAGCCCGGATGGGCACACTCTGGTTAGTGGCAGTTCAGATCAAAGTATCAAGATTTGGCGGTGTGATGGGTGAACTAAAAGGGAAAGATGAAAATTATGGCGCGATTTGCAAACATGGAACTACAAAACTTGACTGCGTGAGAAATAAACCGATAAACGCTTAGGGAAAGTAATTGAAATGTCAGAAACAATTAATTTTGAGCAAGCAGTGTTAGAGAATCTGCGACAGTTGCCAAGGGAGAAACAACAAGAAGTGCTCGACTTTGCACAATTCCTAGTGCAAAAATCGGAACAGAAAAAGCAGTTAGCCAGCGAAAGTTCTGAGTCTAACAGTTCGTCAACAACCGCACCTACTCTCAAGCTATCACTTAGAGAAATTGCTAGCCTGCCAATAGCAGAACGCCATAAAATACTAGCACCGTATATGGCTGCTACAGCCGAAGATTTTTTGACATATCCTGAATTAACCGAGTTTTCGGTACTCGATGGCGAAGACTGGGAGACTGAGTATGACTACTAACCCAAAACGAGGAGAGGTTTGGCTGGTACAACTTGATCCAACCCGAGGACAAGAAATTCAGAAAACACGTCCTGCGGTTGTGATTAGTTCGGAAATGTTTAGTTCTATCCCCATGCGGATTATAATTCCTGTGGCTACATGGCAACCTAAATTTCAAAATCGCCCTTTCATGATTCTCATTCAGCGAACTGAAGAAAACTGTTTAGACGCAGACTCAGCAGGCAATGTTTTGCAAGTTCGGAGTGTAACTACTGAGCGATTTGTCAGATGTATCGGAAAAGTTTCTGAAACGGTTGTGCAAGAATTAGTAATAGGCTTAATTATCTGTGTTGATTATCGTCCATAAAATCAGGAATGTCGATCGCCCTCAACTCCCCAACTCCCCTCAACTCCCCTCTCCCATCCCCCAACAGCCCAACAATACTTAATAAAAACTTTATAAAACTTACCATGTTCGCATAGATTAGAGTTATCCTAGAAAATCCAGCAATCCTGCAAAGCGTCAACATTCTCGTCACTTATCCAGTGGTTCGATGACTCAAACCCAAAGCACTAAAACCGCCACCCCAACTGCAATTTATTCCTTGACAATTGCTCCCGCCTGTGTATTGCGGGGTCGATCGGCGATCGCACAAGCCGGAGATGCGATCGCCCGTTTCGGAAAGCGGCCGCTAATCGTCGGCGGCAGCAACTCCCTCGCCGCCGCCCAACCGTACCTGCAACCAATCCTCGAACAGCAGCAGTTAAAATCCGCCGAAACAGCATACGGCAAGGATTGCAGCGAAAGAAGCCTCGAAACCCTCCGCGAAGCAGCCCAAACCCATCAAGCCGACTTCATCATCGGTGTCGGCGGCGGCAAAGCCTTAGACGCAGCGAAACTCGTCGCCCATCAGTGCAAAATCCCGATCGTCACAATACCGACATCAGCAGCCACCTGTGCCGCTTGGACAGCCCTTTCTAACATTTATTCAGAACAAGGTGCATTCCAATACGATGTCACATTAGCCAGATGTCCCGACTTATTAATACTCGACTACGGCTTAATTCAAACCGCACCACAGCGGACATTAGTAGCAGGAATTGGAGATGCGATCGCCAAATGGTACGAAGCATCAGTCAGCAGCGGACACTCCGAACAAACCCTGATAATTTCCGCCGTTCAACAAGCTAGAATACTGCGCGATATATTATTCCAAAAATCAGCCGCCGCCCTCAAAGAACCCGGTAGCGAAACCTGGCAAGAAGTCACAGATGCCGCCGTATTGCTAGCAGGAGTAATCGGCGGAATTGGTGGTGCCCAATGTCGCACCGTCGCCGCCCACGCCGTCCACAACGGCCTAACTCATCTATTAGCAAGTCACGGCACATTGCACGGCGAAAAAGTTGCCTACGGCATTTTAGTACAACTGCGACTAGAAGAAATGCTGCAAAACAATCAACTCGCCGCTAGCGCCAGACAGCAACTGCTAAAATTCTACAGCGAGATTGGATTACCCCAAACTTTAGACAACCTCGGACTCGGAGACATTACCATCACAGAATTGCAGCGCGCCGCCGACATAGCCTGCAATCCCAATTCCGACATCCACCGACTGCCTTTTAAAGTTGTTCCCCAACAATTAATGGCAGCGATGGTTTCTACCACCGCACCTGTGGGAGAATTAAAGATTAAGAAGTGACATCCTCCCGACGCTCACCCTCGATCGGGTAGAGCGCGGGCTTCCCAAGATCGCTCTTGAGGTTTCCTGCTTCATCGGGGTTCCCAGGCAACCTTCCTCCACAGGCAGTATCACCGTCTGTCCAACGGCTACAAGACCTCGTTGCTCCACCACTTGCGCGGCGGCTACATCTCGGTCAGTTATATATCCACATTCATCGCAATGATGCACCCGTTCACTCAGTTCCTTTTTACCAGTATGCGCCCCACATTGAGGGCAAGTTTGACTTGTCCCATTGGGGTCAACCTTGGCAAAATAAACACCCCGCTTCCAAGCCACCCATTTGAGGATTTCCAAGAAACTACCCCAAGCAGCATCCAAGCAATGCTTTGCCAACATGCCACGACTCATCATCTTGAGGTTCAAGTCCTCAGCAAAGATCATCCCAGCCAAGTCGCAAAGCGAGTGCGCCGTCAGGAAGTGGAACTCACGCCGAACATTATGAATGTGTTCATGCAAAGCGCGAATCTTGGCTTGAACTTTCCGGTAGTTGGCAGAACCCTTTTTCTTGTTTTTCAATTTGCGTTGCAGCCATCGAAGCTTGCTTTGCAAATCCACGAAAAAGCGAGGGCGCTCTATCAATTCACCTGTCGATACAGCCAAGAACTTTTCCAATCCCAAATCAATCCCGATGGGTTCACCCTGCGGCATGATTTCAGGAACGGAAACATCGGCTTGCAGAATCAGTTGAGCATACCAGCCCGATGCTTTGAAGACTACCCGAACTTGCTTGACCTGAAACCCGTCTGGGATGAGTCGGTGCAAATTGATGGGCATCGCTCCAACTTTCGGCAATTTGATCTCAAATCCGTTGACTGGATTCGATTTGAATTGCGGAAAGACAAACGAACGATACTGACCAAACTTTTTGAATCGAGGGAATCCAAACCCTCTTTCCTGCTTGAACTTAAACGACTTATCCAGTCGTTTCAAAGCATCTTGCAAGACTTGAGAGTGAACTGCCTTCAGTTCTGGAATCAACTCTTTAGCTTTGGTCAGCGCATTCTGCTGTTTGTAGTAGTCGGGATAGGGTGTGCGTGCAGTGATGATGTATTCCTGCCGGATACTGCAAGCATTGACCGGGCATTTACGCGAATTTATCCAGTCCTTGCGCTCTGCCAGGGCGTAGTTATATACGCGACGGCATTGCTCCAACCAGTCAAGCATTTGAGCTTCTTGGTCAAGTCCTGGATAGATTCGGTAGCTGTAGGTCAAGTTCAACATACCAACATTCTAACCGATTTATGTCTCCTGTTAGAACCGATAGTGTGTCGATTGTCGGGGCATCGAACCCCTCATACGCCTTCGGCGGAGCGAAGCTCTACGACGCGGGGTGTCCATGTATCCCGACGCTGAACGGAGTACCGTGGAGCGCGCGGGACTTATAGCCCCCCGAACCTCCCATTAGTTAAAACAGTTTGTAGTAAGGACTAAAGTCCTGAAAAGGCTGTGCTAGAAAGGACGGAAGTCCTGACTACAAACCAGGAAAACTGACAACTGACACAAAATAAATGACTTTGGATTGGATTAGCCCTGCTGACAGGTTGCAAAAACTACCGCCCTACGTATTTGCCCGTCTCGACGAACTCAAAGCCCGCGCCCGCGAACAAGGACTCGATTTAATAGACTTAGGAATGGGAAACCCCGACGGTGCCACTCCTCAACCAGTAGTAGATGCCGCTGTCGCAGCCATCCAAAATTCTGCCAATCACGGCTATCCACCCTTTGAAGGAACTGCCAGTTTTCGCCGTACTATTACTAAATGGTACAGCCGTCGCTACAATGTTGAACTCGATCCAGAAAGCGAAGCATTGCCTCTGTTGGGTTCTAAAGAAGGTCTAGCACATTTTGCGATCGCCTACATCAATCCAGGGGATTTAATATTAGTACCAAGTCCCGCTTATCCCGTATTATTTCGCGGGCCAATCATCGCCGGTGCAAAAGTTCACAACATCATCCTCAAACCAGAAAACGACTGGGTAATTGACTTAGCCGACATTCCCGACAGCGTAGCCGAACAAGCCAAAATACTTTATTTCAATTATCCCAGCAATCCGACTGGAGCAACAGCACCCCGCGAATTTTACAAAGATATTGTTGCTTTCGCACACAAACATCAAATCTTGCTGGTTCACGACTTGTGTTATGCGGAATTAGCCTTTGACGGCTATCAACCGACAAGTTTATTAGAAATTCCCGGCGGTAAAGAAATCGGTGTCGAATTTCACACGATGTCCAAAACCTACAATATGGCCGGCTGGCGCGTCGGTTTTGTAGTAGGAAATAGCAAAATTATTCAAGGTTTGCGGACATTAAAAACTAACCTAGATTACGGTATATTTTCCGCTTTGCAAACAGCAGCAGAAACAGCACTGCAATTGCCGGACAGTTACTTGCACGAAGTGCAGAATCGTTACAGGACTCGCCGGGATTTCATGGTGGAAGGATTGGCAGAATTAGGGTGGAATATTCCTAAACCTCTGGCTGCAATGTATCTTTGGGTTCCCTGCACTCCGGGCATGAGTTCGACTGATTTTGCCCTGAATGTTTTGCAGCAAACTGGTGTTGTGGTGACTCCTGGCAATGCTTTCGGGCCGGGCGGCGAAGGATATGTGAGAATTAGTTTAATTGCAGATTGCGATCGACTGGGAGAAGCATTGCGGCGTTTGAAACAAGCTAATATTCGATATTAGTCATTGGGCATGGGGCATGGGGCATAGGGCATGGGAATTGGGCATTGACTTTCAAGTACAATCTTGAGGCAAGTGACTAATTAATTAAATTCAACCTATCCTCATAACCCAGCATTATCTTCTGCAAGGTGTTCTGCAACTTCTGAAATTCTGAATCACTTACAGAAAAATAAATTATTGCCTCATCGTAATCTGTATTGGAGTTGGGTCTTGAACGATCGAAACGAACAATTAAGCGTTCGCGGCTTAAAGTAACTTCTTGAATTCCTCCATATTCTCCCCAACACTGATCGTCTATCTCCCAGTAAACACATCCTAGGTTAGGAGGAGGAGCTTTTTTATAAAATTAATTTCTTTCCATAACAAAATAATGATAGTTTTCGCTATCCTCATCCTCCTCAGAAGAAAAACCGATAGAAAATGGGTCTTCAATTCCCACAAGTTGTGCAAAAAGTTCAAACACCATCATAAACTTAATCCACTTGTTTTGGTGAGCTATTTTAACCGGAACTTCCCATTCTACGCTCTTAACTTTTCTCTGAAACCATTTATAGCGGTTCTCAAGAAAGTGAAGTAAGTAGGCTGCGTCCCATGCCCTATTGGTGTCAACTTAGCATCAAACCGATAGTCCGGCAGGGGTTTAAACCCCTGCCTCAAAGCTAAAGTCCTCTCAAAGAGGACTGAAGAACTCATTAGTCCTCTTTGAGAGGACTTTAGCTATTAGACAGGGAATTCATTCCCTGGCGGACTGACGGGTGGGCGGGAGGACTGGTGGACCAAAAGCTTAAGTTGACACCAATGCTCATGCCCCATGCCCTATCCCAATTCCCAATAACTACGCTTTTTTAATTTCATTAGTAATCCAATCAAAAGTTTCCATAACTTGCTTCAGTGCCGATTCGTCTTGCAAAGTAAACAAAGCCAGACTAGGCGACCTTCTCTCACCTGGTTCTATAGGTAGCGACAGACCGATCGCACTCAGCTTACTTCTCAATTCCAGCCAATTCGGTTCCGCATTAAACGGCGGCTGGGAACCGTAATTGTTAGCAGAAATCTCCATTCTGCCAGCAATATCTACAGTGAATAACTGATAGGGTTTTCTTCCCCTTTGAGGCAATTGAGCCGCGAAACCGCCATAGGCATCCCCCGTTCCCCACTGGATCTGAACTTCGGGTTCTTGACTTTTTGCCCAAAGGTAAATTGCTTTTGCCATTTGCGCCTCGTCTGCGCCTCGTCTAGCTTTGATTTCCGCAAAAAATGAAGATTCATCCCAGCGCCTTCTTTCGCGCGTTGCGCTGGATTTTTTCTGCTGTGCTTCCGCTGTCTGACCGATCACTCTGGGAACCAGCGTTTTCAAACCGTCTTCACTTACATACTGCTTAATTTCCAGGGCGAAAACTTCAACCGGGTCCATTTGTTCGTTGAGAAATTCCACAACTCGGCGCATTTCAGCAGAAATCTCGTCAGCTACAAACACTAAGCGAACTTTACCCGCTTGCAAATTAGTTTTAACCTTCTGCCAAAATAGGTCTTCATTAGCATTTGCACCGAGAAACTCTTCAAAAATCTGTTCAGGATCGCGACCCCGATCGCGACAATTAGCTTCAAACAGAGCAATAATTGAATCGACAGGCCAGTAAACCAACGCATTAGCAGCATAGTCGATCGACTGACCCAAAACTTTTTGTCGGATATCAGCATTAGGAGTTCGCCGGACATCCACCAAAGTAGGAACTGCATTTTGGTCGAGAAACAAATGATCCAGCGACCACTGCACCGCTGTTTCCTCATCGCTGGGTGCAGCTTCCCGCGAAATTAACAGCCACCTCCGCGCCGTCACCCGATCGATTTGGTCTCCCGCGATCAAATTAGGATAAGTTACTAGCAAGTCTTGTAACTGGTCTTCCGAGTCGTAGGGCTGTTCCATCATTTCTACCAGCCTGTCGTCGTCCTGAATGAGATAAATACCTCCAGCCATGCAAGCCCACCTACTTAATTTTAGATTTTAGATTTTAGATTTTAGATTTCAGGCTTAGTTATTAATCTTCAGTCTTCAGTCCGCAGTCAATGATATCATGTCCGATCAATTAACCATAATATCCCCGTCGGGGCGGGTTTTTGAGATTGTCAATTATTGGCAGGTATTGTTGGCTCACGGGCCCCTACAAAAATCGCGGTCGCTCGATCGGACATGATATGATTTGTGAAGGCGGAAGGCATTGGTCAGAATGCAATAAAAATTTTGAATTCAATAATTTTTATTGCTTGTTAATTAAACAAAAAATTCCTTCTGACTAATGACTGATGACTAATAACTAATGACTAATGACTAATGACTAATGACTAATACAACCAGTAAATACTCGCTGTGCCGGCCCGGTCATGTAAATTCGCCCAGAAACTTCCGCCCATTCGATTTCCAAAACGCCGCCGGGGAGTTCAACCGCAGTTACCCGATCGCACTTTCCTACCAACACTCCAGCTACCACAGCAGCACAAGCACCAGTCCCACAAGCTAGAGTAACACCCGCGCCTCTTTCCCACACCCGCATTTTTACGTAGTCTGAACGTACCACTTGAATAAATTCCGTATTGGTACGCTGCGGGAAGGCTTTGTTGTGCTCGAATTGAGGCCCGACAGTTTCTAAAGCAACAGCCGAAACATCCTCTACAAAAGTAATGCAGTGAGGATTGCCCATGCTGACGCAGGTAACAGACCAAGATTTATCAGCAACTTCGATCGGCACATCAATAACTTTGGCATCCGCTGCAGCCAAAGTTGTCGGAATTTCCGCAGCCAGCAGCCGGGGCACTCCCATATCCACCTTCACCTGACCGTCCGATCGCAATTCCGGGCTAATCACACCAGCCAGAGTGTGGATGCGGTACTGAGTTTTCGCCTCTGACCCGTCCAAATCCGCGATAAACTTAGCCAAACAGCGAATTCCGTTGCCGCACATTTCCGGTTCCGAACCATCGGAGTTAAAAATCCGCATTGTATAGTCAGTGTCGTTTTGACCCGGAAGAGCAAATATCACACCGTCTGCGCCAATCCCGAAATGTCGATCGCACAAATCCACAGCTTGTTCTGGCGCGATCACCGGTTCTGACGAGTGGCGGTTGTCAATCAGAATAAAATCATTTCCCAGTCCGTGATACTTCGCAAACTCGATCGGCATAAAAACAAACCTCTTTTGGTTAAAACGGATTAGATAATTTGATGACCAAATTACCCATTTCCCAGTATTATAAAACTTTATGCAATTTATAGTCCTTTCTACTGAAATATAAACAAATATAATATTTATAACTCCACAGGGATATCTAATTAATGCTGATGTCAATGGCTCAATGAATATCGGTCGAAAACTAGCCGCCAACTTGTTTATCCCTCATCGGGTAGACGCGCTTGTAGTTGCGGCAGTAAGGGTTAAACGGTATAAACAGAAGAATATGGTTTAAGGTAATATTTGACTATATTTTTCTGAACTATGTCTGAATTTGAAACCGGATTGCCCAGCGTTCGCTTAATACAAAGCTACATCAAAGACAAACAACAGGTGGAGATCAAACTCCTTACCGGCGACTTACTAGCGGGCAGAATTTTTTGGCAGGATAATAGCTGCATTTGCCTCCTCGATCCGTCAGAAACACAAATTCTGATCTCGCGGCCAGCAATTGCTTATCTCAAACCCAACGGCTGAGAGTGGGGCATGGTGAAGGGGGCATCGGGCATCGGGCATCGGGCATGGGGCATGGGGCATGGGGCATCGGGCATCGGGCATGGGGCATGGGGCATCGGGCATCGGGCATCGGGCATGGGGCATGGGGCATCGGGCATTGTTGACTGTTCGCTGGAAAGCTCACCACAGTCAACAGTCAACAGTCAACTGCCAACCGTCAACTGCCAACTGCCAACTGCCAACTGCCAACCGTCAACTGCCAACCGTCAACTGCCCACTGCCAACTGACTAATCGCTAAACAGCTTTTCGATGACTTGGGCCTTGACCAAAGGCAGCTTTAAAGCAGGTTGCGGCACCCGCGGTGAGGCCGTCCGCTGCATCAAGCCGAGCTCGTAGAAGCCGCCGCACAGCAGCAAACGATCGCCTTCTTGCAAATTGCTCGTTCCGTCGGGCCAGCGAGTAAATTTCCCTTCCCGGCGGATCGCCCGCACCTGCACCCCGTACTGGGTCAGCAAATCTACCTCTGACAGTTTTTTGCCGGCCCAAGGGCTGTTTGCTGGTAGCCTCAGCCACTGGCAAGAACTGTCGCCCTGCGGGACTGCAACTTCGCCCTTCGCCAGCAACTCAAAACTGATGAGTTCTTCCGGTTCTCCCACTACAAAAAGTCGATCGCCCGGCTGCAAAGCTGTCTTGCCGTTAGGATAATCAATTTCCTCGCCATCTTTGCGGACGATCGCCATCACACTGACCCCTGTCAACTGCCGCAAGTTAGTTTCTTCCAGAGTCATGCTGGCGATGGGAGAACCTAACGGCAAGTTGTACCACTCGCTGTTCATATCTCGAACCGCCACTTTCAAATCCCGCGAAATCGCCAAAGGTTCGCGCGGTGGCCGCAATTCCAGATAGCGGCTGCTGCGAATTTGCTGCACATCCCGCCCGATCGCCATTGCCGAGAGCCCCATGCCAGCCAGCAAGTGGGAAGACAGTTCTAAACTGGCTTCAAACTCCGGCTGCACAACTTCCCAGGCCCCCAGTTGGTAAAGCAGTTCGATGTCTTTATCTTGGTTCGCGCACACCACAATATCCAAATCCGGGACTAATTCTAAAGCCCGCTTCAGACACAAGCGAGTGCTCATGGGATCGGGAAGGGCGATCGCCATTGCTTTTGCCCGTTCCACCCGCGCAGCTTCCAATACGTGCAAGCTGGCAGCATTCCCGTAAATGTAAGGAATTCCTTGCATTCTGCACTCTTGAATTCTACTTTCTGACTCGTCGATTACCACAACTGAACAGTTCCGGCTTTGCAGCATTTTGACTAAAATTCTACCGACTCGCCCGTAGCCGCAAACCACAACATAATTTTGTTCCGGCAAAGTTTCAGCTATTGCCACAGGTTGAGATGTTTCGTCAAAATAGCGCTGCAAAGGCCCGAAATTTTCCGCCCATTTCAATAACTGCGGCACGCTTCTCAATACAAACGGAGTTAGCACGAGGGTGACTGCTGTCGTTCCTAAAATTAACAGGTAAACGTTCCGCGAAACCAGCCCCATAGCTTGGCCGGCACTAGCGAGTACAAAGGAGAATTCTCCTATTTGAGCTAAGCCCAAACCTGCGATCAATGCTGTTTTTAGCGGATAGCCAAATAGTCGGACGATCGGCGTTATAATCAAGAATTTGCCGACAAATACTATAAATACCAGTCCCAGAATTACTTCTAGATGGTTCCACAGAAACATCGGGTCAATTAACATTCCGATGGTGACAAAAAATAAGGATGCAAAAATATCTCGCAAAGGCTCGACATAAGTTAGAGTTTGGTCGGCATATTCCACCTCCGAAATCATTAAACCCGCCACAAATGCGCCCATCTCGATCGAAAAACCCAAATATTCTGTCAGTAGCGCAATCCCTAAAGCCAAAACCACAACTCCCAGCAAAAACAGTTCCCGGCTTTCTGTTTGCGCGAGGTATCGCAGCAATTGCGGTACCATCCAAATGCCGGCGACTACAGCACCGACAGCAAATAACCCGATCCGCAGCAGGGCCCACGCTACCGTCATGCCGATCTCTTCTGCTGGCTGATTGAGTGCCGGCAAAACTGCTAGCATTAGCCCCAAAGCCAAATCTTGAACTACTAATATTCCCAGCATGACTTGACCGTGGGAAGTACCCGATTCATTGCGTTCCATCAAGCACTTGAGTACAACTGCGGTCGAGGAAAGCGACAGAATCGATCCTAAAAACACGCCTTGAGCAGGCGATTCTACCCACCCTACAGCCAAGGAAATTGCAGTAGTAATGGCGATCGTCAGCACAATTTGCAAGCCCCCCCCGCCCAAACTAATGGCTTTAACTTTCTGGAGTTCGGCGAAAGAAAATTCTACTCCCAAGGCAAATAACAGAAAGGCAACCCCGAATTCAGCCAGGGTGTCTACCTGAATTAATTCTTTAATCAGCCCCAAACCAGCCGGCCCAACGACGATCCCTCCCAGGAGATACCCGAGAATTACCGGCTGTCGCAATAGCGATGCAAAGAGTCCTCCTGCTGCGGCAGCAGCGAGAACTAGAACTAAGTCAACGATCAGTCGGAAGTCTTCTTGCACAAGTTTATGAAAAAAGTATAAAGTTATATTATAGTGTCTAATGTGTTGACTATGTTTAGTGGGTTGACTGTAGTTGGTGAGCCAGGGCAACTGCAACTATATAACCCGGTATTTTTTGAGGCTAAAGAGTTTCACTGCTCCCAAAAAGCTTAACCTCTTGCAAGTTTATCTAGGCAGTGCGGCTTTATTGGGGGTAATGTTTCACCTCCACGAGATGAGCGTGGATAGATTTAATCAGGTTACTTTTTTGATCCATTTCAGGCGGGGTGGAGTGATTTGAATTACCTTTGTGTATTGAGTGGTTTTATCATGGTGTACGTTCACAGATATGCGATCGGTAAAAAGGATTAGTTAAAATCGTTTTTATTTATGCAAGCCCTGCTTGCGGATTTACCCGATATACTGGATAATTACTCAGGCACTTTTGTGTTTTTTTATAGTAATCCCCGGTTTTGCTAACAATAAAGATTTAGGTTTTAGACAAGTAATTTTGTCGTTGCTCTTGATACCTCACAATGACAAGTCCATTCGGGATGTAGGTTGGACAAAGCTGCCGTGGCCCCTGTAAAGACTGCGCTAGAGGCGATCGAGTCCCTAACTGTAGGACACCCGTATTTGCTCGGTGACGAACTGAGCATTGGCGATTTCTACGTAATTCGGGTCTTCACTTACCTATCGCAGACCCCAGATTACGAAGCAACGATCGCGCAAACTTCAAAGCTGCGGACTTGGTGGAATAAAGTCAGTCAACTTCCCACTGTGAAGAAAGTCTGTGCTTGACATCTGTGCATTTTATAACTCAGGGGTTTACAACCATGTCGCATTTATTTGAGCCATTGGATCAACGTGGTGTTACCTTCCGAAATCGCATTGCAGTTTCTCCCATGTGTCAATATTCAAGCGTTGATGGGTTCGCGAATGATTGGCATCTGGTTCATCTCGTCAGTCGAGCCGTAGGAGGGGCAGGGCTGGTGATGACTGAAGCAGCGGCAGTCGAGCCTGAAGGACGAATTACGCCGCAAGATTTGGGAATCTGGGACGATGCTCACATTGAAATGTTGGCGCGAATCGTCGAGTTAATTCACCGCAACGGTGCGGTTGCAGGAATTCAACTTGCTCATGCAGGTCGAAAAGCCAGTACAGCGCCTCCGTGGGATGGCGGCGATGTGCTTTCGGAATCTCAAGGAGGATGGACTTCGATCGCCCCTAGCGCGATTCCATTTGAACCCGGTACCCCCGCCCCGATCTCTCTGAGTATCGAAGACATTCAGAAGCAGACGACACTCTTTGTGAACGCAGCCCAACGCGCCCTCGAAGCCGGATTTGACGTAATAGAGATTCATGCGGCTCACGGCTACCTACTGCATGAATTTATGTCTCCCTTGAGCAATCAACGGACAGATGACTATGGTGGCAGTTTTGAGCATCGCATCCGGTTTTTATGTGAAGTCGTAGAAGCGGTGCGAAATGTTTTGCCCGATCAAACACCGCTTTGGGTTCGCATCTCTGCAACCGATTGGGTTCCAAATGGTTGGGACATTGAACAAAGTATTGTACTCAGCTATAAATTAAAGTCACTTGGCGTTGATTTAATCGATTGTTCATCAGGCGCAATTGTACCGGGTGAAAAGATTCCGACGGGCGCAGGTTATCAAACTACCTTTGCCGATCGCATTCGACGCTCCGCGAACATCGCCACCGGAGCCGTTGGTATGATTACTGCACCCGCCCAGGCTGACCACATCATCCGTACAGGTCAAGCAGATATGGTATTACTTGCCAGAGAAATGCTGCGCGATCCTTATTGGCCGATGCGGGCTGCGAAGCAACTACGTCAATCCGTGCCTGCTCCAATTCAATACGATCGCGCTTGGTAATTAAGCGGATTTGCGATCGTCGGTTTTACACAAATCCACTAGGAATCACTTTTTTAGTGTTTCTGTAAACCAGTCGGTCAATAAAGGCTTTTTTGATTCTGTGATCGGCTCCTGTACAAGGCACGTTCCCATCGCCGTGACGTGATTCGATGCGAACGCTAGCGGATGCAGTCAGTCGGATAGTGCTCTTTGGCTTGTTTTAGGCGCATTTGTGGCAATTGTCACCTGAAATCACCCTCGAAGAGATGCGGAGTTTTGCGGCTGCACCGTCTTTTGATGAACTGCTGCATTAGCTTGCTTACAGGGAACTCAGCAAGGTGTGTCGGTGGGTTCGATCGCACATCCCCTCGCGATCTGTTGGCACTCCCCATCCGTTTCTCTGAGTGCATCGTTGTGTCGATCGCACCTTCCCAGGTCAAACTCAACAATATAATAAATCTAGCCACCATAATATCGGATAATTGTAAAGCAATTCACCAAGTCAAAAGCGTCACTAACCCCAGCCTAAAGGCATGGGGCTTGAAAGAGGAAGACTCACCACCTTCTTAATTTGAGACTAAAACAGTGTCTAGCCTGCGTCTTTGAGACAAACTGAATTATCTGGTGGTGGTACACCGAACGATGTTACTGGATGCCTCCCTAGTCTGTAACCTCTCGGATAGTCAGTGGCGAAGGGATATACACACACGGGCTTACCGCCACTTGTTATGCGTACAGGTAGAAAGCACTCGATCCGTAACTGTCCGGGTTAAAGGCGAATACAAAACGTCGAACGTCGTTAGTATATCCAAGGCGGTAACAAGCATTCATCGGGGGAGAATTCCTCCCCCCCCATCCAATGTAAAGCCGTCCTAAAAGGACGGGGTTTCAAACCCATATTTCTGATGAGTATTGACCAATTAAACACAGACTACGGCATAGCCGGACACCTCACCTTCGCCACCGGAAACGGTGGTTTCCCCATGATTCACATCGACAACGGTCAAGCCAAAGCCTTAATTTCTGTGTATTCCGGTCAAGTGCTCTCCTTTCAACCAGCCACCGAAACCACAGACTTGATGTTCGTCAGCGACAAAGCCTACTACGCAGAAGGGAAAGCCATCAAAGGTGGTATACCCATCTGTTGGCCCTGGTTTGGCCCAGATCCCGAAGCCTTGGGGCGTCCGAGTCATGGGTTTGTGCGGAATCGCCTCTGGAATGTGCTAGGAACCGCCACAACTCCAGACGGCGCCACCAAAGTCACTCTAGGACTCAAGGATAACGATGAAACTAGAGCAATTTGGCCCCAAGCTTTTGAACTGGCGATCGAGATTACGATCGGCACCAGCCTCACGGTAGAATTAATCACCCGCAATCTAGGCGACAAAGCATTTCCCCTCACCCAAGCTTTCCACACCTATTTCCAAGTCGGCGATATCAACCAGGTGCAGGTTTTAGGCTTAGAAAATAGCCAGTATCTTGATAAAGCGGATGGTGGTGTGGAAAAAACTCAAGTGGGTGCAGTGGTAGTAACAGGTGAAGTCGATCGCATTTATCTTGATGTCACCAACGAATTAGTCATTGACGATAGCGCCCTCAATCGTCGGATTCGCATTAAATCATCGGGTAGTAAATCCGTCGTAGTGTGGAATCCCTGGGTGACAATTTCTGCAAATATGGCCGACCTTGATGATGCAGATTATCAGCGTTTGCTCTGCGTAGAAACGACCAATGCAGCTACAGATATTGTGGAAGTTCCCTCTCATGGTGAGTTCCGCTTGCAGGCAATTTACAGCGTTGAACGCGACTAAGGAATTAGAGCTTAAGCTTAGCGGTGATGGGGCCAAAATTCCCAGTAAGCGGTTCAACATTTCAATTGGATATTTTGGGCGTTGCTCAAATCCCACCCACAAGACTGGGATTGTTTGTTTAACTATCAGCCGAGAAGTCCCTCGGTATATTTAAAGGGGAGCAATCTGAGCGCCGCGAAGTACCCCGAATAAATTACCGAGCGTGATGTCCAGAAGCGTCGGATGTCGCGGACGGAAGCCGACAATTAGACATTGCGAGTACCTTTAACTTTGATGTACTTTCTAAACATTAAATTGAAAAAATGGTACATTAAAGTAGGTCGAAAAAAGGAAGTTTCCAATGCAACTGACATACAAATACCGCCTCAAACCCACAAAAGCCCAACTAGCAACAATTGTGGCTCATCTAGAACTCTGTCGCCGACAGTATAACTACCGACTCGGCGAAAGATTTAGATGGTGGGAAGCCACGAGAACACCTATCAATGCCTGCCCCTTGATTGTTTCAATAGTCCCTATTGAGGAGATATATCAAAATATTCCCTTAACCAGGGTGCAAACTAGAGATGGCAGAAAAAAGGATGCGTCAGGCAATCCTTTGACTAGAAAAGGTGATGTTTTCTCGAATATTGAAGGCGGATATGTCCAGTGGCAAACCATACAGCTTGCTGACCTAAAAAACACCAAAAAACAATTTCCTGATTATAAGCTTTTGGACTCCCAGGTTTTGCAAGATGTCCTCAACAGAGTGGAAACTTCCTTTTCAAATTTCACCATGCCGGACAAAAATGGCAATCGTAGAGGCAAACCTAAATTTAAAGGTTTTCACCACTACAAATCTTTCACTTATCCTCAATTAGACAACTTAGATATTGCTAAGGATGAGCAAAATAGGATTTGTATTAACCTGGCAAAAATAGGTCAAGTGCCTATGGTTTTCCATCGCCCAATACCAACAGGATTTAAAGTTAAGACGGGTAGTATTATCCCAGAAGCGGATGGGTGGTATATTTCCCTAACGCTAGAAGATAAGACGGTTCCCGTAACGGTTGCAGAAATTCAACCGACGGTCGAGAATGCTGTTGGGATCGACTTGGGAATCACTAATTACATTTATCTTTCCAATGGTGAAAGAGTTGAAAATCCCAGATTTTTGAGGAAGTCGGCCCAGAAATTGGCAAGACTTCAAGCGAAGCTGGCTAGTCGGCTTAAGGGTTCTAAGCCTTGGAAAATAATCAAGGATAAGATTTCTAAACTTCACCAATTTATAGCTAGAGCTAGACTGGACTTTCAGTTTAAAACGGCACATGAGCTATTTGGCAAATGTGATGTTTTAGTTATTGAAGACTTGAGTGTCAAAAATCTGACTAGACGTGCCAAGCCCAAGACCGATATTGAGGATGGCAATTTGGTTTATTTGCCAAATGGTCAGTCAGCTAAAAGCGGATTGAATAAATCAATGCTTGATGCTGCTCATGGGCAATTCACCAGCGTCCTGAAATATGTCGCAGGGAAACTAGGTAAAAACGTTTTGTTTGTCGATCCTAAAGGAACTTCTCAACACTGTTGGAATTGCCTCAATAAAGTTCCAAAAGAATTGTCAGATCGATGGCATTCTTGCCAATGTGGAGAATCTTTGGATCGAGATGAAAATTCAGCCAAACTTATAAAGAAGATTGGTCTAAGTTACGAAAGTGGCGGGGGAACTCCGTCACTCAAAAAAGCCTTTAAAAAAAAGGAAAAAGAAGCCTGCGGTCTAACGGTACTCCGTTGACCGTCAGGTTCGTTCACATACAACTTAAATGCCGATTAGCTGATTGAATTGAAAAACTCTGTCACCCTAATGACTAATAATACCAAATCCCAAATTTCTCCCCTGTTTATTTGTTAGTCCGCGAAAGACGATCGGGTAACGCTCAGTCCAACGGGCCGCAGAGGAAAGTTTGTATAATCGGTTTCAACCGCCGACTCCGATCTTTTTACTTACCATCAATTATTATGCAAAACTTCAACTGGACAAAACTTCAAAATGGCTCAGACATTCGCGGTATCGCTCTCGAAGGCGTTCCCAATGAAAAAGTCAACCTCACCCCCGAAATTGCGACAATCTTAGGTAAATCCTTTGTCAGTTGGCTGGTGCAAAAAGTCCAGAAACCAGCCGCAGAATTAACGATCGCGATCGGGCGTGACAGTCGCCTATCAGGGCCAACCTTAATGCAAGCAGTCATGGAGGGAATCGCCTCAGTTGGTGCAACCGTGTACGACTTTGAAATGGCCTCAACCCCCGCCATGTTTATGAGTACCATTACCCCTGGTTTTGATTGCGACGGCGCGATTATGCTCACTGCTAGCCATTTGCCCTTTAATCGAAACGGCTTAAAGTTTTTCACCGCCCAAGGTGGCTTACAAAAACCGGATATTACAAATATCTTAGCACTAGCGCAAAGCAATAACTTCCAGCCAGCCGCCTCGCCCGGTAACATTACAAAGCATGATTTCATCTCTGTTTATGCTAACCAATTTGTCAAAAATATCCGGGAAGCCGTCAATCATCCAGATAATTTTGAGCAACCACTAACAGGATTAAAAATTGTTGTGGATGCGGGCAATGGTGCTGGCGGTTTTTATGTTGATAAAGTCTTAAAACCTTTAGGTGCAGACACCACGGGCAGTCAGTTTTTAGAACCCGATGGTACTTTCCCCAATCATGTGCCAAATCCCGAAGATAAACAGGCAATGCAGTCAATTTGTCAAGCGGTAATTGAACATCAAGCTGATTTTGGGATTATTTTTGATACGGATGTCGATCGCAGTGCGGCAGTCGATCAAGTTGGCAAGGAACTCAATCGCAATCGCTTAATTGCCTTGATTTCTGCGATCGTATTAAAAGAACACCCAGGCTCTACTATTGTCACCGATTCTATCACCTCCGATGGCTTGACACAATTCATCGAACAGGATCTAAAAGGGATTCACCATCGCTTTAAACGCGGCTACAAAAATGTGATTGACGAGTCGATTCGCCTCAATGAAGCCGGACAGGAATCATGGCTGGCGATTGAAACCTCTGGACATGGAGCTTTGAAAGAAAATTACTTTCTGGATGATGGCGCTTATTTGGTCAGCAAATTATTGATTGAATTGGCTAAGTCAAAGCTAGCAAACCAATCTTTGCCAGATTTAATTGCGAATTTAAAAGAACCCGAAGAAAGTGCAGAATTTCGGATTAAACTTGGTGTAGATGATTTCAAGGCTCACGGCGAGAGCGTTATTGAGCAACTGCAACAATTTGTCTCAACGCAACCTGACTGGAAAATAGTTCCCAATAACTACGAAGGTCTGCGAATTTCCTGTACCTCACCTAGCGAATCCGGCTGGTTTCTGTTACGCTTATCACTCCACGATCCGGTGATGCCTTTGAATGTTGAGTCTAATGTTAAGGGTGGTGTTGCTCACATAGTGGCTCGGCTTTTAACTTTTTTCCAAACCACAGAATCCCTTGATTTTTCGGCACTATCGATCTAAGTTTTACTCGTGTCAGACTATTACTAAACCAAACCCAAGGAGTAATTTAATTATGTGGCGTTTAACCATAAAATGTTCTGCTGCAAGCTGGGATACTCATTCCAAAGCTTTCAAAGCCATTGCTGCCAAATATCCTGCCACACCTCTTTCTTCCAAAAAGATGAAAGGCGACGGTCAACGCATCATGGAATATCAGCTTGAGAATGTCAACGATGTAGAGGAATTTATGGAAGAATGCTTGACCTTAGATGGTTTCACCGCTGCCTTTGAATCCCTATAATTCTAGGTGATAGATTATAGCAATTCTCAATTTTTATCTCATACAATTTTAGATGTGAGATTTTAAAGTTGGGAATTAATACTATTTTGCACAAAACAGGCTACAATAACTAGAGAATTTGAGGAACGTTCTTGGCAAATAAACTGCCAAGAAAGAATTGATTTAACAGCAGAGGAATTAAAAATGATGTTGTTGTAGCGCCGTGAACTATAACTAATAGCAATAGTTAAAAGTTATGTAACAGTAGCTAAGCTGTTACACATTTAAACCAATAACGATAGAGGTAGGGTGCGTCAGCTAGAACACTGGCGGGATATGGGAAATACTTATGTACGCTCCGCACCCTACTATCCTCTTTTAAATGCCCAACAGCTTAGGACTGATAAAATATAATCCCATCCGCTTAGACATGAAGACTTACTAAAATCCTCGACATTTCTGGAGAAATCCCGAAATAGCTAAGTAAGTCCAGGCTTTCGTTATTAGGGAGCGTTAAAGTTCATACCTTGGAGTACGTGCCAGCCCCAAGCACTATAACTCCGCAGTTAAACAGGCAAGGATTTGTAAAGCCAGTGCTGTGGAGAAAGTACCGCCTAATAACTATGCCGAGGCAACCTTTACTAATTAGGAATAGACGCAACCATGTCTAAAACCCCCAATCAAGTATTCGTACTTGACGCTGACAAAAAACCTCTAACTCCGTGCCTGCCAGTGATAGCTAGAAAGCTATTGAATGCAGGCAAAGCAAAGGTTTTTAAACTGTACCCGTTTACAATTATTCTGGGAAAATCGGTCAACGATCTACCAGAACCAATTGAAATCCGCATCGACCCTGGTAGCAAGACTACTGGCATAGCTTTGGTTCAGGGAACCCAGGTCATTTGGGGCGCCCAAGTCACCCATCGGGGTCAAGCTATCAAGTCTCGACTTGAAACCCGTCGGGGCGTCCGGCGCAGCCGCGGTAACCGCAAAACTCGTTATCGAAAAGCGAGATTCTTGAATCGTACTCGCCCGAAAGGCTGGTTGCCTCCGAGCTTGCAGCACCGAGTGTTAACGACTATGACATGGGTTTCTCGCCTTCGCAAGCTAGCACCCATCCAATCAATTGCTTTCGAGTTAGTAAGTTTTGACACTCAAAAAATGCAAAATCCAGAGATTTCCGGCGTTGAATATCAGCAAGGGGAATTACAAGGTTACGAGGTTAGACAGTACCTACTCGAAAAGTGGAATCGGGAGTGTGCTTACTGTGGTAGTGAAAATTTACCGCTGCAAGTCGAGCATATTAACCCACGCGCCAAGGGCGGCAGCAATCGCGTTTCCAACCTTTGCTTAGCTTGCGAAAAATGCAACCTCAAAAAGGGGACTCAAGATATTAAGGATTTTCTTAAGAAAAAGCCCGAAGTTCTTAAGAAAATAATGAGTCAAGCTAAAGCACCATTGAAGGACGCAGCAGCGGTTAACGCAACCAAGTCCGCTTTGTTCCAAGCTCTGAAGGCTACAGCGATTGAACCTATTTATGTAGGACGCGGTTCTTTGACGAAGTTCAATCGGACTAATTTGAAGTTCCCAAAGGCTCATTGGATCGATGCTGCCTGTTGTGGAGATGTAAGTCAAGGTTTGACTTTAACTATCAATCAACCGTTGCTAATTAAGGCGATGGGCTGGGGAAGTCGTCAAGTCGTGCAGACTGACAAATATGGGTTTCCGCGTTCGGGGTATAAACCAAAGAAAAAGGTCGCAGGCTGGAATACTGGAGACATTGTTTCGGTAATTGGTGGAAAACATCAAGGGGTTAAATGCAAAAGAATTAAAACCACTAGGTTCAAAGGTAATTTTGATATTCGGGTAAACGATAGCGTGATTAGCGTTTCTCGGAATCAACTTAAGCCTGTTCATCGCAGCGATGGATATAACTACTCGTTTGCCGGAGATTGTCGTGAAATGTCCAAGAAGACAGTTAGAGTGTTTATGTTGAAACTTCGGTTCTCCTAGATTTGTAGTGGAAACGGTAGTGTGAGCATCTGGCTGAAGCAGGCTTTCCTCCCCGCACTACAGGAATTTTTATTGCGGATTGCTAGAGTTAGTCTAGATAGTTAAAAATATATCAGCGAGAGAAAGGTTAAGGACTGCTAGTGATGGTAATGAGTGTGAATCGAGACAACTGCGGGCTAAGTGCGGAAATAATTACAGGTCTGATTTTGCGGTGGCAGCAGTTGAAAGTAAACAAGCTAACCGCCAGTTCGATCGGGGGAATTGTTGCTGGCTTTCTGAGTTTTGCCCTGCCGGTGCAAGCTTTGCAGGTAGTTGTGACGCCGACAAATCCCCAACTGGGAGATACGCTGTCAGTAATGATTCAGGTTGACGGTAACGGCGGGGAAACTCCAACAGTTTCTCTACAGCAAAAAAACTACCCCGCGTTTCCCATCGGCAACGGTCGCTTTCGGGCCCTGCTACCGACGACGCCGCTAGAGAAACCCGGTGCCCGCCTTCTTCAAGTCGCAGGTGATGGACAAGTGCAGAAGTTGAGCGTGCAAGTGCGCGATCGAAATTTTCCCACTCAATCCATCTGGCTACCGCCTGGGAAAGACAGCGAAGGTACAGACGCGGAGTTCGATCGCGTAGACGCATTTAAAGCACTCGTGACACCCGAAAAATTTTGGGACGGCAAATTGTTGCGCCCCAACTCCGGCGAAATTACCACTATTTACGGAGTTCGGCGATACTATAATGGGGTATTTGCTCAAGACTACTACCACCGCGGCGTCGATTACGCGGGTGCTTACGGTTCTCCTGTAGTCGCACCAGCAGCAGGTCGGGTATCTCTAGTGGGACGCGAATCCCAAGGGTTCAAAATCCACGGGAACGTCGTTGGTATCGACCACGGTCAAGGGCTAGCAAGCATTTTGATGCACCTCAGCCGGATTGATGTCCAGGAAGGCGATTTCGTGAAAGCCGGTCAAGTAATTGGTACTCTGGGGTCAACGGGGGCTTCGACAGGCCCTCACCTGCACTGGGGACTTTACGTGCACGGGCAGTCGGTCGATCCTGTACCTTGGCGGCTTCAGGGAGTTGAGTAGGAGTTTTTACAGGTTTTGATGAATAAAGCCGTCAATTATGGGGTAAGTTTGTGGCTGGGGTGTGCAGATAACTGTGATGGGTTATCAGTATTGAGTTAGGATTTGTATAAAATTTCTCAACTCAACTCTCAAAACTCGAATCTCAAGACGCTAACAATCGCGTCTTCACAAAACTTTATTGATGATGCCGTTGAGTGGGAAGCATATATGAGTATTGAAAAAATTGTTGAACAGGCTTTGCAGGATGGCTATTTAACGCCGTCTATGGAAGCTGAGGTGGGACGGATCTGTAATACGGCTTCGGAATTGTCGATCGAAGAGTACATGGCTCTCGATCGTCTGATGGGCTCTTTGTTGACTGGCGAAGTTGTGGTTCTGCCACGCAAACAGTTTATCAACGTGATGGAAGAGTTGGTACTCAGCGATGCGATCGCTAGGGTAGCGGAAATTGAGGCGACGAGCGACCTTAGTCTCGATGTGGGAGATATTGCAGCTTATGCTTTAAATAGGCTGCCACCTCTTTACGCTACGACGGAAGAGGGAGCTCACTTTCAAAGGGCTAGGGCTAAAGAGCAACTTCACGATTTGATTTCCAAAGAAGTCAACGCAGCGATCGCCCGCAACTTGGATCGGCCCGACACCCCAAACCCCACAGCTTTGGGCAAGTCTTCGGGAAACGAAGTTCTTTCACAGCTAAGCACTTGGCTGCAAGCTAACGCCACTAATTTTGAGCCGCAGCCTTAGTACCAGCCCAACAGCTCTATTTTAGTTAAGTTGATCCCGCTCTATTGAGAAAGCGGGATTTTTAGTTTCCGCAGCCCCCAAGATTCATCTGATATCAATTCCGGTTGCACCGTCCGTGATTGTTGACTGTTGACTGTTGACTGTTGACCAAGAATTTCAAAGGTGGTACCCGCCACGTGATTTATCCGTGGAATCAATCCAAAATCCAAAATCCAAAATCCAAAATCCTCAAGCCCCCGCATTTATCCGTGGGGTCAATCTAAAATCTAAAATCTAAAATCTAAAATCGATTGACGGGCGGGTGGAAAAAATGAATGGTTGAGTGTTAACTGTTGACTCGATTTTATTATTTTGATGCAACCGGAAACGATATGAAGGCAGAAGCCAGAAGGCAGAAGCCAGAATTCAAGAACAAAAAATTAAAATTTAAGAGTTTTCTTTATTTGTTACTTCAAATAAAAAATTCTCCCTTCCTTCTTCCTTCTTCCTTCTTCCTTCTTCCTCCTTCCTTCTTCCTTCTTCCTTCTTCCTTCTTCCTTCCTTCAAACGATTAATTGCTGCTGTCAGAAGAGTCAGCCGAAGGGCCGACGGTAACTTTTGTCTCTCGTTTTTCGCGTTTTTTCCGTTCCGCTTGGATGACATCTTGAAGCACTATTCGCGCTTGAGCCATTTTTTCCAAATTGCTGCGGTACAAATCTAAATCTTTGCTAACTTTCTCTTCTGGGAGGTGCAAGGCCGCACTGACTTTGGCGATCGCGTCGTTTCGCGTTTCTTGGTCTTTTACTAAGTTAGCGTCAGCTTTTTCTAATAGCGAGAACAAACCGATCGCGAACAAGCGGCTGTACTTAAATTGAGGGTTGCTGGCGATCGCCCCTAAAGACGCTTGCAAATCCGCTGTATCTTCAAAGCTAGTCGAGCGATCGATCCACGAGAGTAACTCTTGCCCGGAAAGTCTATCCGCCAAGCTTTCCAATCGCTGAGCGTCTTGCTTGTAGCGCTCTGGATCGTCTTCTAGGGACTTGCACAAAGCGTTAAAAATCGAAACTCTGTCTGCTTCTGGGGCGTACCCAAGCATGAATCGATCGAAAGCTGTCACTACACCCAAAGCATAAATCGGGTCGTATTGAAAATCGGCATTCGCCGAAAGCAAGTGCATTTCTACCATCAACTCTTCCACCACTCGACGGTAAATTGAGTTGATCGGTCGAGTGTGAATCGTATAGAAACTTCGCTTAGTATCTGAAACAGTACGGTTATTGTTCACCTGAGTCTTATAGATAAATAATTTTGCCGTAGCGGGCGTGCCAGCGCGGCGTGAGTAAAGTCGGGGAGTCAATTCTGCGACCGATCTGACAAAAAGTGCCAGTTTTTTAAGCGTTGCCGCCGGATTGCGAGACAAAATTTTATCAAAAAAATTTTACGCCCGATCGGCAGCAACCATTAATATGTCGCAATAGGAGGGAAAAACCCCAGTATCTTTACAATCATAGCTCTTCTGGGATCGCTCATAACTCTAATCTTCTGACTTGCCCAGCCCAGCTCTCGCAAGACATATCACAATTAAGTTTTTTTGTCAAGTCCTAATCGTGAAAAATCCAACAAACATGACAATTTCTCCTGAATTAAGAGCTTTAGCCCAGTACATGGCGGGCGAATTTGACAACCGGGAACAAGCGCTAGCAGAGCCGGCGTGGTACGTCCACCTTCGTATGTGGCAAAGACCCCTGCCAGTTGCTTTATTTTCCGAACCCAGCATTGCCCTGTTTGCCGAACAAGCCAACATTCTGGAATTAGACAAGCCATACCGCCCCCGCATCGTGCAACTGAGGCACTCACAGATAGCGCCAGGACTGATTGAAGCTCAGTATTATATGTTCAAGGATATCGCAGCCGTCAAAGGAGCCGGGTGCAACCCCGACTTGCTTGGAAAGCTAACGAACGAGCAAATCCAACTCCTCCCCGGCTGCACCCTCTCGGTTGCGGTGCAAAATTTAGCCTCAAACGGCTATCGCTTTCGGGCATCATTGCCGGAGGGCACTCGCTGCGGCTTTGCCTACGGGGGGCAAAATTACCAAGTAGACTTGGGATTTGAAGCCGCAGGCGAGGAGTTTCTCAGCTACGACAAAGGAATAAGCCCCACGACAGGCAAGGCTATCTGGGGAGCATTAATGGGCCCTTTTAGATTTGTCAAGCGTCAGGATTTTGCTTCTGAGATATTGGGTTGAACCAAAAAGCAACAAGAAATAAGGAAGTCTGAGATATTGCGTTGAACCAAAAAGCAACAAGAAAGAAAGATTTAGTTATCTAGGAGAGAAGGCAAGACTTTACCTTGACCTATTCTTCTGCTTCAGTGTTTTGGTGAACGTCTCAACCTTTCAAGAAAGTAAGAAGGCAGAAGGAAGCCGGCAAAAATTTACCTGCTTCCTGTTCTTCTGCTGGGTTTCTGCGCGCTTCTGAGTCTCAAGCTTAAATTACCCGCGACACTGCAACCGATGCCAGCAGGAGCGCTCAACTTGCGCGCGGCACCCCCTCTAGAGCTTCTTCTTCCGTTTCAAAGATTTCAAACACAGAATCCATCATGGTGACTTCAAACACCAGTTTGGCTTCTGGATGAACATTGCAAATGCGGAAACTTCCCTTAACTTTATCCGCATCCCGCATACCTGCTACAAGTGAGGTCAGGCCAGAACTATCGATAAAGTTAACCTGACCAAGATTCACTACGACATGGCGGCTGAGTTTGGAAATACACTCTTGCAACTTGAGGCGGAATTGCCAAGCTGTAGTGATGTCCAACCGTCCTGTCGGTGCTAAGACGATAACTGTTGTACCGTCTTGAAGCGTGTGGGTTTTTTGATCAATATGAATCACTGACCCTTCCCTCAAATTTATTATCTATCGCGGTGGTTACTGTCCCAGTAGTTTAACTCAGGTCGGTGACTGCTGAGGTATCCAATTCGCCCAATCTTGCGGTTTTAAGAACTTGGAGTAGAGTTCGGCTTCGGGAGAGTTGGGTTCTGGCTCATAGCAGTATTCCCAGCGTACCAAAGGCGGCAGGGACATGAGAATCGATTCGGTGCGTCCGTTGGTTTGCAAGCCAAAGGTCGTGCCTCGATCGTACACTAAGTTAAATTCAACGTAACGGCCACGGCGGTAAAGTTGGAAATTACGCTCGCGCTCGCCGTATTCTTTCGATCGGTGCTTTTCAACAATTGGGGTGTAAGCTGGCAAAAATGCCCGGCCGCAGTCCTGTACAAAGGCGAACAGCGACTCCCAAGTCCTAGGTTCCGGCACGCCAATGTTGTTGCTGCACTCAGCGGCCTTGCCTTTGACATGATGGTCGCGGTAAAGCGCGCCTTGAGCGCTTTGGTAGTCAAAAAACAGGCCGCCCACCCCGCGGGTTTCTTGGCGGTGGGGGAGGTAGAAATATTCGTCGCACCAAAGTTTAAATGTCGGATAATATCCGGGATGGTGGCGATCGCAAGCTGCTTTCAGAGTTTTGTGGAAATGAGCTGCATCCTCAGCCAACGGGTAATAAGGAGTCAAATCCACACCGCCACCAAACCACCAAATCGGGCCGGCCTCAAAATAGCGGTAATTTAGGTGAACCGTAGGCAAGTAGGGATTGCGGGGGTGCAGCACCATCGAAGTGCCCGTTGCATAGAAATCGTGACCTGCTGCTTCTGGGTGCTTTGCCAGAATCAAAGCCGGCAAACTTTCGCCCCACACTTGGGAAAAATTGACTCCCCCTTGTTCAAACACATCGCCTTCGCGCATGACGCGAGAACGTCCGCCGCCACCTTCGGATCGTTCCCAAGAGTCCTCCTTAAATTTGCCAACGCCATCGAGCTGTTCGAGGGATTGACAAATCTCGTCTTGTAGGGTTTTCATAAATTGGCTGACTCTAGCTCTAGAGTCAGCGGGCGGCAAAAACGGGGAAGTGGCGGTTTTAAGTGTTGTAGAAACTGTCATAAAATTTTCTGTTGTCAGATTTGAGTTTTAGATGGGCGATGAATCCCAAATCCAGTCGTCATGTAATTATGCCACCGCAGGTCTGCAAATGATCGCTATGAAGTTACATTAAAAAATAGCAATAAAAATATACTTAAACCTGCGATCGAAAATTCGCAAACCCAATTGCAGAGCTATGGTGGAGAACACAATGCCCAATACACTCGATGTTAGTTCAGTCTTAGAAATCCTGCGACCCGTGCAAGACCCCGAACTGCAAAAGAGTTTGGTGGAATTGAACATGATTCGTAACATAAAAATTGACGGCGGTGTCGTCAGCTTCACCTTGGTGCTGACAACGCCTGCTTGCCCGCTGCGAGAATTTATTGTCGAAGATTGCCAAAAAGCGGTCAAACAGTTGCCAGGAGTCGAAAAAGTGGCGGTGGAGGTGACAGCCGAGACGCCGCAGCAAAAGGGAGTGGTCGATCGCCAAGGCATTGAAGGCGTTAAAAATATTATCGCAATTTCCAGCGGTAAAGGTGGAGTCGGCAAAAGCACGGTGGCGGTAAATGTGGCAGTAGCGCTGGCGCAAACCGGCGCCAAGGTGGGTTTGCTGGATGCGGATATCTATGGGCCCAATGACCCGACAATGTTGGGTCTGGGGGACGCGAAAGTGATGGTAAGGGACGGGAAAAGCGGGGAAAGCCTCGAACCCGCCTTCAACTACGGCGTCAAATTAGTGTCGATGGCGTTTTTAATTGACAAAGACCAACCCGTGATTTGGCGCGGCCCGATGTTGAACGGGATCATTCGGCAGTTCCTCTATCAGGTGAATTGGGGCGATTTAGACTATTTGATTGTCGATATGCCTCCGGGTACTGGAGACGCGCAGTTGACAATGGCGCAAGCGGTGCCGATGGCCGGTGTCGTGATCGTGACGACGCCGCAGACTGTGGCATTGTTGGACTCTCGCAAGGGTTTAAAGATGTTCCAGCAGTTGGGAGTGTCGGTGTTGGGAATTGTGGAAAACATGAGCTATTTTGTGCCGCCGGATATGCCCGACAAGCAATACGATATTTTCGGTTCTGGTGGCGGGGAAAAGACTGCTGCTGAGTTGGGAGTGCCGCTGTTAGGCCGCATTCCGCTGGAAATTCCGTTGCGGGAAGGTGGCGATTCGGGGGTGCCGATCGTGGTGGGGCAACCGGGTTCTGCTTCAGCTAGGGAGTTGCGGGCGATCGCTGGCCGCATTGCCGGTAAAGTTTCCGTAGCAGCCTTAGCCTAACTCACATCTTGGGTTGTTAATCAGCTTTTGATGGGCGGGCGTCCCGCCCAACCCCTACTTCCCACAAGAAACCTGTTTAGTGTGTGGAACAGGCATCTTGCCTGTTTAGTTAGTGGAACAGGCATCTTGCCTGTTTAGTGTGTGGAACAGGCAAGATGCCTGTTTAGTTAGTGGAACAGGCATCTTGCCTGTTGAGTGTGTGGAACAGGCATCTTGCCTGTTTAGTTAGTGGAACAGGCATCTTGCCTGTTTAGTGTGTGGAACAGGCATCTTGCCTGTTTAGTGTGTGGAACAGGCATCTTGCCTGTTTTAGCATCAAGTCTCGATCGCCAAGAAAAGGTAAACTATAACCAGCAAACATAACATTGAAACAATTATGATTTTTCCAGGTTCGGCAGTTCGAGTTAAAGATAAGGGTGAGATTTACTACGCCTTTCAAGGACAAGTCCAGCGAGTTACCGACGGGAAAGTCGCGGTACTGTTTGAAGGCGGCAATTGGGACAAGCTGATTACATTCCGCGTGTCACAGTTGGAACTTGTGGATGCTACGGCTGGTCGCGCGAAATAGTTCAGTTGTCAGTTGTCAGTTGACAGTTGTCAGTTGTAATTAGTTATTAGTTATTGTTTATTAGTAGCTACTTACAAATAATAATAAATAACAACCAACTGCCAATAACCAACTGCCAACTGTCAACAACCAACAACCAACTGCCAACAACCAACTGCTAACTGACTAATATGCGTTTACCTTTACCCCAATTTGCTACAAAAGAGCGCCATCCCGATCGCATTGCTGAGGTAATCGAGACGGCAACTTCGGAGTTTTTGGCTCAATGTTTGGAACCGGAAGACTTAAGCTTTCCCGTGATGCCGCCTTTTGGGAGTTGGGTGAAGGCCGAGGATGAAGAGTCGAAAAATCAAATTTACGGCGTGGTTTATTACGCTACGACTAGCCCGATCGACTCGGTGCACAGAGCTCGCGCTTTGGGTTTGTCGCTGGAAGAGTTGCGGGAAGAACAACCGCAGATTTTTGCGATGCTCAAAACCGAGTTTCGAGTGGCGATTGTGGGCTTTGAGACGGCGCCGGAAAGGTTGAACGGTCACGGCCCATCGAGGGGTAAAATTTATCAGTATTTGCCGCCGCGCCCGCCGCAAATTCACCAGGCGGTTTATCGCTGCGAACCCGATGAGGTGATTGATTTTACGGTGCAGTTGGATTTTTTGAGGACGCTGCTGGGGGTGGCTAATGCGCCGGTGGATGCGCTGACGGCGGCGGCGATTCGGGAGATTTATCAGTTGCGGATGCGCGATCGATCTTGGTTGGTGGAAGCGGGGAGGAGTTTGAGTGTTTTGTTGAAGGATGATTACGATCGGTTGCGGGTGATTTTGAGTCAGATTCATCCATAGGGAAAAGCTGAATAGTATGTTTGAGGCCGATCGTCAAATATTGAGGTGATCGCACCAGTCAGACTCTGGTATTTTATCGACCTTACAATTAAATTGAGAAGGAAGAAACGATCGCACTTAATTCAAAATGCAATCGCCCGTTTGTCTGGCACAGTCGTAGGATATGATATAATGGGAGCGAGTAACATGATTTCTCAAAATCTATGTCTGCCAAAGATATCTTTCATGTCTCTGTATGTTCAGCTTTGGAAAAAGAAGGGTGGACTATTACCCACGATCCTTTGTACCTCAAAGTAGACGAAGATAAGCTTTATGTGGACTTAGGAGCCCAAAATAATTTGTTAGGAGCCGAAAAGTACGGACAGAAGATAGCAGTAGAAATCAAGTGTTTTTTAGGTCTGTCATTGATAAATCAGTTTCACGAGGCTATAGGTCAAGCCTGGAATTATAAAGTGGTTTTGGAAGAGTCAGAACCGGATAGACTTCTTTATTTGGCAATTCCAGAAGATATTTATGAAGAGTTTTTTACTCGGCGTTTAGCTCGAATGTCAGTGACGCGGATGCAATTAAACTTGATTGTGTTTAATCCTGCGAGAGAGGCGATCGTTATATGGAAATAGAAAAGTATAGAGAGCTAATTCAATCAATCATTGAAAAACACTCTAGCTGCGGTTCGGACGATGGGGAGATAGAAACTGAAATTGCTTGTGACATCAAACGCGATCGCTATTTGATGTTTCATGTGGGATGGCGTGGAGAAAGACGAGTTTATGGTTGCGTTATTCACATCGATATTAAAGAGGACAAGATTTGGATTCAGCGAGATGGAACTGAAGTAGGAATTGCTAATGAGTTAATTGAAGTCGGAGTACCCAAGTCGGATATTGTTTTAGGGTACAGGTCTCCCTATATGCGTAAGTTTACGCTGGTTGGCGGCGGGCTAGGCGATCGCCCCAGCCAAACTCCGGTATTTGACGAGCCATACAATTAAATTGAGAGGGAAAAAACGATCGCACTTAATCTACAAAGTTTACCGCACTTGGTGACAATCAGCAACGTTTACAGGAGGGTGACTCTCTGACACAATCGGGAGCATGGGAAGAGCAGGAAAAGCCCTCAAAAAAATATTAGAGGCATACGATATCAGTCAATATCAATTGGCGGCCAAGATGGAAATCGATCGCTCAAACGTTAGCCGTTGGGTGAGCGAAGAACGAGACCCATCTGCTGAGGCGGTATTTGCGATTAAGCAAGCGTTGCAGACATTCAATCGGCAGGCGGCTGATGAATTCGTCAGGTTGTACCTGGGAAATGGCGAGGAAAACAGTTAGGTTCTCAGGTGTGGAGAGTGTCGCACCCATCGCCCTTGCTGCATTCAAGGGCGATCGCCAATTAGTTTGTGAGAATTTATTTAAAGCGAGAAAGATTGTATATTGTCAGCTATTTGTTGAGTCTATCTCAAGCATAACTGGCACGGGAGGCGATCGCCCGATCGCCCATATTATTACTCTTCGAGTTTTTCCTCCAAATCATCTAAATACAAACGAATAAAATCCCCTGCGGCATCGGGATTAATTTGCTGTAATCCCTTGCGAATCTCTAGAACCGCTTCAGATGCCGGATCTCTATTCTCGTTAACCCAACGGTTAATGCTCGATCGTCCAATGCCCATAGTCGCTGCCAATTGATTTTGGCTGATGCCATAGGTTTCTAAAACCTGCTTCAGCGCCTTTCCTGCCTTACTCATGGCTTCTATGTTCTCAGAAGCTCGCAGCTAAGTAAAGATTGTGGACATTATTACTCTTCGAGTTTTTCCTCCAAATCATCTAAATACAAACGAATGAACTCCCCTGCGGCATCGGGGTTAATTTGCCATAGTGCTTTCCGAATGTCCAACACTGCCTCTGCTACGGGATCTCTACTTTCATTGACCCAACGATGAATGTTGGAACGTGCTACGCCCATTGTCACAGCCAAGCGATTTTGACTGATGTTATAAGTTTCCAGCACCTGCTTGAGTGCTTTGCCTGCTTTTCCCATGCCTCAGATTGTCTCAGAGGGCGATCGTTTCGTAAATGTTGCCTAAATAGTCGGCTGTTTGTTGAGTTTATCTCAAGCATAGGTGGCATGGGAGGCGATCGCCCATATGATTACTCTTCGAGTTTTTCCTCCCAATCATCTAAATACAAACGAATAAAATCCCCTGCTGCATCGGGATTAATTTGCTGTAATCCCTTGCGAATCTCTAGAACCGCTTCAGATGCCGGATCTCTATTCTCGTTAACCCAACGGTTAATGCTCGATCGTCCAATGCCCATAATCGCTGCCAATTGATTTTGGCTGATGCCATAGGTTTCTAAAACCTGCTTCAGCGCTTTTCCTGCCTTACTCATGGCTTCTATGTTCTCAGAAGCTCACAGCTAAGTAAAGATTGTTGACATTCGTCTACACTGCGGTAAGATAGTGTTGTTGACGATTGTCAGCAATCCACCCTGTAAACAGCCGGATAATGCTTATGCCGAAAAACTTCCTTGCCAATCCCGCAGCAACCGATAGTGCTACAGCGACAGTACCCGTCACAGAGCCTCCACAACCCGATCGAGAACCCGTCAAAATCCTGCTGATAGGTTCTCCCAAAGCGGTGAGGAGAATTATTCACATCCTTTACTGTTTGGGTTTTGCCTCTGTCAACGAGTGGAGCCCGCTCCAACCTGCTCAAAAGCCCGGTGAAGTTATGAGCATTCTCATGCGTTACCTGCGGCTGTAGGGGTGATATAACATTCTTTGCGGGCGTGAATTACCGCCAACAGCTTGTACAGTCTATTCAGACTTTAAGAGGTGTTGGGGTTAGAATTAGACAGCGATCGCTCGTTGTTCACTATGCCTTTTGGACGATCGCGCATTAATTGGCAATAATTTATTTAAAGCGAGAAATATTTTATGTGGGTAGAGGTAACAGCGCTAAATCAAGTTCCCGAAGGGGGTGTGTTGAAGGTAAAAGTTGACGAAAATTCAGTGATTTTGAATCGTCAAGGCATGAATGTCACTTGTTACCGTAATGCTTGCACTCATTTAGAATATCCGATCGACATGGGTAAGGTAAATAACGGTATCATTACCTGTCCATTTCACAAATATCAGTACAAGTTAGATACGGGTAAATGTTTGAATGCACTAGGCGATTCCCTGGAATCTTATCCGGTAAAGATTGAGGGCGATCGCGTTTTTGTAGAAATAGATTAGTTATGGGTTATTAGCTAAGTCCGACAGTCCGACAGGGGTTGAAACCCCTGTCTCATAGCTCAAGTCGTCTCAAGACGACTGTAGATTAATATTTGATATCAAGTCCGGCTTAAATACCCCCTCACTCTCTTAGTCTGCGGAGGCAGACTTTGTTTGACAAGGAGCAGTTTCAACCGCCGAACCATCTTTCAACCTACCATTTTCGCGCGCCGCTGACGGAGGAAAACCGCCAAAAGCCCGATCGCACCTACAGTCAACAGCAGCCATTCTTCGGGCTCAGGAACCCCCGAAACATTCAGAGGATTATTCGGCTTACTCAACTCCTCCTTACCGGATTCTACCTCTCTGTCAAATCGATCGCTCTTAGCTTCCGCTGCTTTTAGCTGCTCCCTTTGCGCGTCATTAACTAACACAATCATCGAAGAATAAGGCGTCACCACTTGGAAATTTTTAGCTACTGCGTGCATCGCATCCAGTTGCGTTAATTGATTTGAACTTTTCTGCTTGCTAAGTGCAGTTATCAACTGCCGCGCCGCTATCGGTTTAAACCCTTCATTTCCGGCATTTTTTGACTCTGCGACTGCCGCCGATTTTGCGGTTTTTTTCGACGGCGGCGTTTGGGCATAACTCCAAGCATAGCCGTCAACAACATTAACTGTAGATTCGCCCGAAGCTGCTGTCGTTGCTACTCGCTGCATAGCCTCTTTCATATCCGTAGCAACTCCGCCGCCGCTATCTTGAATTGCCTTTAAAGTAGCGTCGTCGTAGCCGGGGGGCAAACCTCCCAAATGCACTGTCCATAGGGGTGAAGAGATGGAAAGTTTAAGTTTGCGATCGTCCGACAATTCGTAACTGTGGCGATCGCTCACCAAAAATACAGTATCGTAACTTTTATCGCCCCGCAACTGTGCAAACTGTTGCAGCATATCTTTGAGCTGGATTGTACCATAAAATGTCACCTTTGCCGCATCGAAATTGCGTACATCTTCCACAAACTTAGGCGGCATTCCCGCAGCGCTGGCGACATACAAATCAACAGCGTTTTTGCCTGCTGCATTAGCTTTCAACCATTCAAAAGTCTCTTTTACATCCTTATTTTCCGCCGCCATGCTGCGGGAAGTATCCAGAATAACTGCAAATTTTTTGCCTTGCGGTAACGAGTAATTTGCATCAGCCAGCGGCTTAGCAGAAATGATATTTCCTCCCGGTAGAACCGCCTGCTGCGCTGTTAGAGGTTGCTGTGCGACTGCGGGCAAAAAGGGTGGCAGCCAAGTTTCTCGTGCTTCTTTACCGCTGTATTTTACCTCTTTCCCGGCGATCGTGCGGCGAGTATTTTGGTTCCAAAAAATGTTGCGTTTCTCAGCCAAAACAGGCATAGCCCAACCCTGCGGCTGGCGCATGACTTTGTAAGTAAGCCACAGGTGCATTTCGGTTGGCCCGTCAGTTAGCGTAAATTCTCGTTTAGCCGGGATTGGAAAAGCCCGCAAACGGTATTGTTTGGGGCCAATTTGTTCTAGCAAAGCCGGATCGACTCTTTCTCTCACCTGTTGGTTGTAGACTTGCTGGGCGGCACCTCTAGGCGATACCGTAAATACAAAACGTTTGTTTAAATCGCCAGTATCTCCCAGCCAAACTCCTGTAACTGCGGCGCTTTCCGGCAGCGAAAAGTAGTAGAATACTTCTTGCAAGTTCGGCGTTTGATTTTTGTAAACTTCGTAGAGTTGAACGTCAGCCCAGTCGCCGTTTTCTTTGACTGTCACTTCTTGCGACTGCAACCACACTTTTTCCTCACTGACATTCAGCAAACCAGCTTTAGCTTCTTCCTGGTTTGATGTTGACTGTACCGCGTGTTTTACTGCTTCGGTGTCGCCTTTTTGCAGTTCCGTATCGAAGAATTCGCCGTAGAGTTTTTCTGCTTTTTCTACATCAGCACTAGAGCCTTGATACAAAAACGGCGACATTAAAAAATTATAGCTGTTCTGCACAGTTTGAGCCGCTTGGTCAGGCAAATTCAAAGTGTTTTTGTATATCTCATAAATGTGGTTGTTTTCTCCCACACTGCTGAGGTAGCGGTAAGGAGACAAATAAGCATTGACTAAGCCGGAGCGAATCATATCAGACTTGGCTAATAAAGTTTGGCGAACCGTGTCATTTGCCGGGGGAGTCGCCAGCATTTTCAGTGCTGCAACTTGTGGCTGCTGCTGCAAAGCCGAGAAAATAGCCAGCCAAGCTGCTATGACTCCCAAACTTCCGATTAGCGCTTTGTTTTTCCCGTATTGTGCAGCAAAACTCTGCCATATTTTCCGCCCGGAATGAATGTAGAGAAAGCCGTACAGCGAAGGCATGACAACGAACAAGCTACAGGTTAAACCAAACAATATAAACGATAGGGGTAGCCAAATTAAAGCCCATGCCCAGGCCCCGTATCTAAACATATCCCAAAATGCTGATACCCATGTAAACTTGAAAAATTCAATGACTACAGTGAAGAATCCATAAAGTGTATACAATGCCACAGGTACAGCGTAATAAATCAGCAATGTTGCCGCCCAAATGCCAACTACTACCATTAAACTGTGACATCCTAATTGCAGCCACGCACTTCGCTTTTCTCCGATTAACCTGAAAAAAATAGGCTGTTTATTAGGGGAATTCTGGGAATCGAAAATATTTTGAACATTTTCTCTTTTACCCAGATATCCGTACAGCATTTCCACTGAAAATGCTGCAATGCACAAAGCAATAGTAGCGATGATTTGATAACTAGCTGGGGTAAGTTCTCGCAGCAGGAACAAGCGCAGCAAACACAGCAAAAATAGCGGTGCTTCTACGCCGTAAAACCAACGCATTAGCTCTAGGGGTTGCTTGCTAAAACGCCTAGCTCCTATTACAGTACATACAGTGGGTACTGCGATCGTAGCTGCCATCGTCAAAGAAAACTCTAGCGGGATAGTGCCATCGATTGTCGCCATAATTAAGGGCACTCCTATAATCGGCAAAATTCCCAAGTAAACAATCGATAAAAATGTCAAATTCCACAGCCAAAAAATTGTTTTAAAAATTCCATCAAAGAGCTGTTTGATTTTCATTTATTTCTCCTTGTAAGCTTTGTTTAACGGTAGTGTATACATTACTCGCAAACTCCTTTACTTCCTGATTTTCGGCTTGTAGCGAACTGTCAAATAAAATGGAAACTAGCACCCAATTGTGATTTTTGTGGGTGAGGTCGCTGCCGATACGGGACAAGAAGTTATCTGTAGTTAGCTGTGCAGATTGCAGCCAGTATGCTGCTGATAATTGGTTGTTTTTGAGAGACAGCCAGCGCGCTGTTACTGAAGGAGTTAGTTGTTTTTTTTCTATGCGATTGACGGGAATTCCGCTCGCTACAAAACACAACTCGGGGGCGTGATAAGTTTGCCAGGATGTGCTCGCTACTGTGAGCATGGAACCGCGCAAGTTGCCGGCGACAAATCTGATTTTTTGTGTTTGCGTGTCTGGATAGTTGCCAAAGAATTTTTCTTCGCTAGGATTCAGGGGAATCGACTCTGATTTAATGTATTCAGGCAATCTTAAAGGTGCGATCGCCATTTTTGGCGTTTCTACATGAGACAGTTGAGCCATTACTGCCAAAACAGTGACTGCTGCAATTATTCCGGGTTTGGCTAAAGGGTGATTTTGCAGAATTTCTGAGTTGGGTTTGGCAGAAATACCGCTGGTTTTTTCTGGCTGAAATTTCGGTACTCGTTGCAGCATTAACCACGTCACAAAACAAGCACAGACTAAACCGACTATTCCCAGAGGAACGTGCATAATTTGTGCTAGGTTGGGCTGTTTAAAAACTTCTGAAACCAGGACTAACACGGCAACCCGCGCAGCGTTAGCACACACCAACATTAAGAGATTAGCAGCGCCGACTGCTAGCCATCTTAAGCTCAATTTACGCCCTTCCAGCCAGGTAGCAGCTAGCAAAAATAGCGTTCCGACTAAGAGGGTTTTAATGCCGCTACAAGGCACGTCAACGTGAGCGATGCCGTTTTCCAAAACGATAATATCGTAAGAAGAAATAGCCACCACGTGCAGCATTGAGAGCAACTGTTCTACTACCTGAGCAGTAAGCACTCGCGCCGGCAAACCTAATCCGCTATTAAACTGACTGTTGAATGGTAAAATACAAGCCAGCAAGCCCGCAACTGGCAAGTTTTTTTGCCAAAAGTTCTGCTCCACCAATAAGCCGCACAGCCCGTAAGTTCCGAGGATAAATAGCAGGACAGTAACTTGTTTGATATCAATTATGTACTGAAGGGCGATCGAGCAAATACCCGCACCCAACATCAATAGCAGCGGATCTCGCCTCAAAACGAAATGGGGCGAAAATCCGGGCGGGCGATCCGAGTTCCCAATCGATCGCACTCCTAATGCTACAATCAGAAAGCCAATTACTATCTTGTACAGTGTGGGTATCTCAACAAACGAGGATAACAGCCACTTAACAGCCGAGATATTGGTCCAAAACCAAGCAAGCGCCAGCAAAAAAGGAGCCAGCCAAACCAAATTAACCGCAGGATGAGGAGTAACAGAATCTGGAATTGCAGAATCAGTGATATTGGTGCGCTGCATGATACCGCTTGACATTCACGTTGGTGACATCTTAGCTCAGCCAAATTGGTAATGTCTAGACCGATTATTTAAGTTTTGTCAAGCTTCGATTTTCTCTACAGAGAAGCTAGCGTTATAATTAATTTTAGCGGAGGTAAAAATGAGCGAAAAAAGCCCAGGATACAAAATTGTTAGCGATAACCGACAAGCGCGCCATCTCTATGAAATTATAGAGACATACCAAGTGGGAATCGAGTTGAAGGGAACCGAAGTCAAATCTATTCGGGAAGGAAAAGCAAATTTGCGGGACGGATATGGATTAGTTCGGAACGGCGAACTGTGGCTGATCAACGTTCACATTTCGCCTTGGAGAAGTGCTAGCAACTATTTTAATCACGAACCCCGCCGCACACGTAAATTGCTGATGCACAAACAGGAAATTCGCAAATTAATTGGCAAAGTGGAAGAAAAAGGGTTGACTTTAGTGCCGTTAAAAATGTATTTGAAAGGCGGCTGGGTCAAACTGGATATCGGTTTGGGTAAAGGGAAGAAACTGTACGACAAGCGTGAAGATTTGAAGAAACGCGAAGACAAACGGGATATGGAAAGAGCGATGAAGCAATTTTAGTCATTAGTCAGTAGTCATTAGTCATTAGTCATTAGTCAGTAGTCAGTAGTCAGTAGTCATTAGTCAGTAGTCATTAGTCATTAGTCAACAATTCCCCTGTCAACAGTCAACAATTCCCCTGCCATCAGTCATTAGTCATTAGTCATTAGACATCTCCGAAAAATCAACTAAAATCTTTGCTACTCGAAGGTTGAAAGTTAATTTATGGAGATGTTTATTACTCAGGAGTCATTAGTGATTAATGATTGGTAATTGCTGATTAGTGATTGATTATTTTAAATCTAGTTCGGTTAATTACTCATCATAAAATTGTTTGATATCCCCCGTTGAGAATTTTGAGGGCTTTCGTGGTCACTACAAACATAATTAGAGTTATAGCGCTTCTCAAGCGTGGTGAGGTATGGGGGCGAGTCCTATGCCAATGCCCAATGCCCAATGCGCTATGCCCTATGCCCAAGAACACCTCATGTTACTGAGAAGGCTATATTTTATCTCCTAATACGGTCGCATACTGTCGATCGACTGACCGCTGACTAAGTATTATTACTTAAGCAATGGGAACAGTTCTACCTTCTTCCTGCTTCCCGCTTCTTTTTTCTGAAAATATCCGGATGGCGTGTGGAGCCTCATGAAAGATTAACCTATGCTCGAATACCTCTGGGTAGTGGGAGCATTACCCAAGCATTCGGCTGTGGACTGACAAACTCTTATGAGAAATGGGCTCAAACCTGAGTCATTTCGTAAGATTATGAGGCCATTAGGGTGGCAATTAAATCTGGCAAAAAAAATATCGCTCAACTCTCAAGTTAAAAAATGCTAAAAATGACACCATTAGCTAACATTTTCAATGCCATGAAAGAGCCAGCAAAAAACCATCACAACTCGAAGTGGGGAGCCTTCTTGCTGATCCTAGCAGTAGGCTTGGGCGGCTGGAAAATTGGGCGGCCGGAACTGGCATCTTTTTTTAATAATATGGCATTTGAAAACTACAAAGCCAATAGATTGGCGGATACTCAAAAAGCATATGAGTTAGCGCTCGCTGTAGATCCAAAAAGCCGAACAGCTCTTTACAATTTAGGATGGCTTTGCGAAGAGGTGCAAGATTTACAATGCGCCCGAGGAAAATATCTGCAAGCTGCAAAACTCGGTCTGCCTGCTGCTTACAGCAACCTGGCTAGGTTATATATAGTCGATCAAAAAAACTATCCGGCTGCCGTTCACTTCCTGTGGCAAGGTTTGAAATTAGCTGAGGACGATCGAGTAAAATATTCTTTACTCAAAAACTTGGGATGGGCTCGCCTGGAACAGGGTCGATATTCAGAGGCATTGCAGCATCTGGATGCAGCGATTAAACTTGATAGTGAAGGGCCAGCAACTTACTGCTTAAAAGCGCAAGTCCTAGAAAAAATGAAAAATACTAAGGCAGCGCTACCGCAGTGGAAAATTTGTCTAAAGTATGCGGATTCTCAAGAACTCGATGAGGATATATGGATAGGGATGGCACGTCAACGATTAAACGAGGAAAAAACAAATAAATGAAACGCACAGTTTTGTTTTCATCAACCATACTGGCAATTATAACGGTACTGGAGCTAAGTCAAGCCTCAAAAGCACTCCCAACTCCTGCGACTGTTAACCCTGCCGTTAATGAATCAGTCAAAATGCTGTTCAACTCGAATCAGTCGGTGCGACGGCGGTGCAAAGATAGAAATGGTGGAATATATGCGTGTCCGAGATTCATCATGCCTTCGGAGAGCGAAGAATAAGAGTTATTTTCAATAAATTTGGTAGAGTGTACCATCACCACTTTACAGCAACAGGTATGTAGTATGTAGTAGTATTATGCCGGGTGCGCCGTCCGCACCTTATAGCATTTGAGATTTGAGATTAAGAATTGAATAATTGGAAATAACTTATGGCAATAATGGTTTGCAGCTTGCATAAAGCTGCATTCTTTTTTTGCACTGATATAACTCTTAATCATTGCTGTATCGATTATTTCTGGAATCCACACCGGGCGCAGGGCTGTTTCATTCGAGCTACTAGGGGCAAACCCTCGTGAAGAACCCCAACATTTGAAACATCGATTTCATCATTCGTGGAGGGTAGGCATTCTTGGCACTACCCCTACAAAACGATGATTTCCCTGAGAATGAAACCGCCCTGCCACCGGGCGGGGAGAACATCCCCGCCCGCAATTCTATCTACTCGCCCTCGGTCAAAGCTGAATCTTGCTGTTGGTGCGAGTTGCTGTAAAAACTAGCAATAATCGCCACCATCAACCACCAAAGCATATTAACTTCCGGCCTGTACCAAACTGTATCGACAAAACCGTGGGCCATCATGCCGGCTAAAGTTGCGATCGCCCCAATCAACCAAAACCCCTGATTCGATTTTAGATTTTGGATTTGAGATTTGGGATTTCGGGATTCTTCCTCTAAATTAGAGATGTTAAATTGTGCATCCCGCAGATTTTTTATCTGCAACAAACCTTGATTGACGGTGACAGTCATCAGCCAAAGGAAAGACATTAAACCGATAAAACCGGTTTCCACCGCAATTTCCAGCAGCACGGAATAAGCGCTTAAAGCAGTGAATCTCGGCTTCATATAAAGTGGATAAACTTTATTAAAAGCAGTGTTTCCCGGCCCAATTCCGAGAATTGGTCGATCGCGAATCATGTCAATCACCGCCGTCCAAACATTAATCCGAAAATTGTTGCTGCTGTCACCTCGGCCGATAAACATACTCGAAACTCGATCGCGCAGAGGCTCGACTAAAGCCACTCCCAAAATTAAGGCTCCTGCCAAACCTCCTAATCCTAACGGCAGCGCCCAAGTTCGCCAGAACCGAGGCATCAAAGGGCTGTACCAGTACCACAGCAGCACTAAAAATACCACCAGTAGAGCCACAAAACCGATCCAAGCACCGCGGCTGTCCGTGTAGCGCAAACACGCGCAATTCACCACCAGCATTGTCAGCGCTAAAACTCTTGTTCCCCATCCTTTCCACACAAAAAGTGCGGCGGCGCTCAATGCAATGGCCGGCAGTAAATAGGAACCAAGCAAGTTAGGATTTCCCAGAAAGCTGTAAACTCGCGTGACATTGGCTTGAGTAGAAGTCGGATCGTTCCAAGTAGCTAAGGGCGGCACTTTGTCAATCCACTGCCGCACGCCGTAGAAACTGACAATTAAAGAGACGTTCAAAAATACGGCAATTAACCACGATCGCCAACGGGGATCTCGCAATATCCGAGCCATCAGCGCAAAAAACAGCAAATACAGCGTTAGCTTGCTCCAACCAGTAGCAGCGGCGACTTTCACCGGCGACATCGCGGTTGCGACGGTGGCAATGCCCCAGTACAGCAGTACCAGCAAGTGAATCGGCGTGAAGGGGATCTCGCGATCGTCCGAAACAGTCAGCAGCACCCAAAATGCAGCGCTAGCCGCCATCAACACCCCCACCAAGGCATTGTTTACAAACGGCGCCAAACCGAAAGTCAAGGCCAGCAAAACAAAACCCAAGGGTTCTGCCCACTGCATCAGCCAGCTACTCTGCCGCCAACTGCGTAAAGAGCCGATCGCCAAATTGAATAAATAACTTCTACTTTGCCACTGAGAGAGCGGCAAATTTGCCAGAGTTAATTGTTGCCAAACTGAATTCATTGCTATTTTAGATTTGTACTTAGTAATCGGGCATTGGGCATCGGGCATCGGGCATTGGGCATCGGGCATTGGGCATCGGGCATTGGGCATTGGGAAAAAGGTAATTGTTATTTCTAACAACTGCCAACTGCCAACTGCCAACTGCCAACTGCCAACTGCCAACTGCCAACTGTCAACTGCCAACTGCCAACTGCCAACTGCCAACTGCCAACTGCCAACTGCCAACTGCCAACTAACTTCATCCTTCCAACAATTCCGTAGCATTTGTGCAGGGCAGCCAGAGCACGTAGCGATATCCAGATTCCGGGGTACCTTGAATTGAAAGTTGACCGCCTTGAATTTCCACCAATTGGCAGCAAAGCAGCAGCCCCAAGCGTTCCCGCGCTCCGTAACCAGCTAACACCGGTGCGGTATCCTCTGCATTCTGTGCCACTAAAGCCGCCAACTCAGAAAACGCCAGCGTTAATCGCTGCGAACCCTGTGTCGGGAGTTGCGCTTCGACTCCGGGGGAGTCGGTTTCGGAGTTCGAGGGCGAACCGCTACCCGATCGCACCTTCAACAAGTAGTCGGTGTAGAGTTTAGCATGGGGCAAACTTTCTCCCAACCAAGGATGAAAAACCCAAACTCCGAGGTTGATACCGTCTTCTTTCCGAGAAACGTGGACTCGAATCACGCTGCCTGCCCCAGCAGATTGAATAATGCTAAAAATTAAGTGGTGCAGCATTTGCTGAACCTTATCTTTATCTACCAACCAGATGCGCGATCCGGGCCCCACCGACAAATTAATTTCTTGCTCTCGTCTACTTGCCGCCGAGGAGAGGGTGGTCACAACCTGCTGGCACAAAGTTTCTATATCGACTGCGGTTCGCTTCAAGGTGAAAGCGGAATCATCTAGTTCTGCCAGTTCCAAAATTTCTTCAACTAGCGATCGCAAAGAGCGGCTGCTGTCTTGGATCACGTCAATATATTCTTTTTGCTTGCTCGTTAAGGGGCCATAAATTTCTTGTTTCAACACGCTTGCCATGCCGAGGACAGAAGTGAGCGGTGTGAGCAATTCCTGCGCTAAATTATTCAGCAGTTTTACCTTAATTGAGTTCGTAGACAAATCGATAGGTTTGTTAGTCATCGCTAATTTTTATTGGTTCATTGTCGATCGAGGGTTTGCGGTTCATTAGACCTATTCCCAAAGTCTATAACAATCTGTTTATAATTCACGACAAAAAAAAGTAGTGAAGAAAAATATATATTCCTTCTTCCCTAGAAGCTCTTGTTTATCTGAGTAATTAACTACCAGCCGGGAAGTCCCTCGGTATATTTAAAGGGGATTAATCTGAGCGCTGCGCGAAGTACCCCGTTGGGAATTACTCCTTGGGATGAAAGGCTCGTCGGGTGTAGGTACCCAAAGCGACAATTATTTCTGTATATCCCTTGATAATCTGGAAATACTCTGATAATATATTAGCAAGTGGGGGTGGAACTACCTCACTATAAAAAGCCTTTGAAAAAAAGGAAAAAGAAGCCTGCGGTCTAACTGTACTCAGTTGACAGTCAGGTTTGTTCACGATTTAATCATTGCTTCTAAAGCTGATTGCAAGTCTTGAGTGAGTTCGGCAACTGCTAACCTGCGGCTGGTTTGATATCGATCCCAACGATCGCTCACTGATATGGGTTCGCCCACGGTCATTTGTACCTGCTGTTTGCCCAACTTGGGGCGGCCGAAAGGATTTCCCCCTTTGATGCGAGCCAGTACGTCCCACAGCAGTAAAGTTGTTTCTGCCAAACGTTCTGCTGTCAGCTTTTCTTCGACGTACCTGCCCGTGACGGATACGAAACTTTCTACAAGTCTCATGTGCCACATCCGAAGACTTGCTTCTTCAGCGAGGCGATCGGCTAATCCTCTTTCTAAGGGAGAAAGTGCTGCAATATCTTTGATATCTTCTCGATAAATATACTCCCAGCCTGCTTGTTCAAGACGGCGGCAGCGGTCTATTAAACTGCCTTTGGGCTTTAAGTTGAAATATTCTTCTCCTACTTGCAAACCCACGTCTAACAGTGCTTTCAGTCGAGCCATCATTACTTCATTGCCAGAATCATTTCCCGTTTTGTTGGGGAGCGATAATGAGGTTAAAATAGATGTTTCTGGGTGTATTTCTTTATGATAAAAACGGCTGTAAAACTCTTCCATTACTGACAGTAAATGGCTGCCCAGTCGAATCAGGCGCAGATATTGGAATTGGTGATTTTGGTTTTCGGGAGCTGGATTTGTGGTCTCTAAATTAGCGAGGCCGGTGCGTTCTAAGGGCGGCAGTCCGCAATCAATTTCTAATTGAGTTAAAAGTTTTTCTAGGGGTTGCCAAGGTGGATTGACATAGCGGTATTGAATGCCGATCGGCACAATTAAAACTTTTTCAGTGCGTCCGACTTTTAGCAAATCTTCAAGGCACCAGAAGCCCATTTGAGCAATTCCCGGTTCGAGGGGGCTAACTATTTCATTGTGACCGTTGGTGGCGCCTTCTGGGGCGGCGGCGATCGGGAATTGGCTGTTGACAAATAAATCGCGGGCCGATCGCAATCCGACGCGATCGATTTTACCGCGAACGATCGGAGTGCCACCGAGTTGGGAATACAGCCAGCCGACTCCAGCACCGGCCCACAGGGGAATGCCGCGATCGTAGATAAAGTGGGAATGTACCGGGAATTGCAGGGGAATGCCTTTGGCCCGCGCCGCCTGGGGAACGAGTTTCCAAATTAGTTGTGCCAAACAGTAGGGATCGTCTGAGTTGGGGTGGCGGAAGGCTAGCAAGAAGCGAACTTTCTGATTTTGAAATTGGTGGAATAGTTCGGCGAGGGTTTCGACGTTTTCGGCTTGAATGTGGCTGATATTCGTCCGAAATCGCAGCCACCAGGGGAATATTTGCTTACAACCTTGCATCACTAGCGGGTTGTAGGCTGGGGGTATGAATTCCAGCGGCGGCTGAACTTGGCTAATTGAATTGGGCATTTTGCGATTTTAAATTTTAGATTACTAGGCTGCGGTAAAAACTGCCAATTTTTACAATGCTAATGTTTTTTTTATTAACCGCAGAGGACACAGAGGACACAGAGGAAGAGAGGAGATAGCAAGGCGTGTCAACTTAAGGTCAAAAGTATTGCCCGTCACGGATCGGATATCATGTCGAGTCGATCGACCACAATATTTTGGTCGGGGCGGGTTTACGGGATTTCTGGCTTATATTACAACTTGGGGGTGAACCCGCCCACACAAGAATTAGGATTATTTTACAGGACTATATTATGAACCCATCATCTTTTTTACCCCCCTGCCCTTGACAAAGGGGGAGTAGGGGGTCAATCGATTTTAGATTTTAGATTTTAGATTTTAGATTAAAGGATTGAAGCATTGACCCCACGGATAAATTCGGGGGGCAAGTTTCATCGGATACACATTTTTTATTTCTGGACGGATAAATTCGGGGGCTTGTATCCTGGATGCTTTCGGTCAGAAACTCGACTAAAAACGAGATTTATCCTCAGTTTCAGCCTTCAACGCAGATTTTTGCAATCCAAAATCTAGAATCTAAAATCTAAAATCCTATTGTGCGGCTTCAAATATCATTTCCTGGAAGTTAATGACATCTGATCGCGGATCGCAGTGGGTGACTTTGACTTCTAGCCGATCGCCGATTGCGACCGATCGACCAAATCGCATTGCCAATTCTAAACCCAAATCTTCCAATAAAATCAATCCGAGATTGCTGTCTTCCCTCAGCCAGCGCAGCATTAAAGCTTCCCAAACTTCATCGGGGTTGCGCCGCAAATATTCCAATCCCCAATAGCGGTTAGTTTGGCGTTCGACGGTGGATGCTTCTTTAACTGCGGTGCCGAGACACATGACAATATCCTGTATTTCTTGGGCCGAAAAAGGCAGTGGTTCGCCCCGCAGGTGGGCTTTGATTTGGAAGTGAGCCAGCAAGTCGGTATAGCGGCGGATCGGGGAAGTAACTTGAGTGTATAATTCCAAACCCAAGCCCGCGTGGCGTCCGGGGGTGAGGCCCATTTCGCTGCGGGGCATACACCGGCGCACGGCGCAAGCGCGGGCGGGGCCTGCGGGCACGGCTAGCAGTTCTTCATCGGGAGGGAGTTCGGGCTGTGGCTGATAGCGGTAGGGTATGGGCAGGCTATGAGCTTGACCGTAGCGGGCGGCTAGTTCGCCGGCTAAAATCATCATTTCGGCTACTAGCATCCGGGCTGTGGAGTCGTCGATGACGTGGATTTTGATTTCGTCGCCGTTGACTTTGATGACGGATTCGGGCATGAAAATGCTGATTGCGCCTTGGGCTTCCCGCCATTTTTGCCGCAGTTTTGCCGCAGAGGCGATCGCTGCTATTTCCGGTTCTGCTTCGATTCCCAACTCCAGCATTTCGTCTACATCATCGTAGGTCAAGCGGTAGGTGGGTTTTATGGTGCTGATGTGGATGCTGTAATCTTGAGCCGCGCCGATTTCGTCTAAGGTGACGCTGAAGCTGAGCGCGCTGCACTCTTTGCCTTGAATTAAACTCATCGGCCCGGTTGCCAAAGCTGGGGGAAACATGGGAATCATTCCCGTGGGCAGGTAAACCGTAGTGGTGCGCTTTCTGGCTTCGAGGTCGAGTTCGTCTCCGGGGGAAAGCAAGCGGGTGGGATCGGCGATGTGTATCCACAGGCGCTGCTGGCCGTTTTCGAGGAATTCTAAGCTGAGGCCGTCGTCGATTTCGGTGGTGCTTTCGTCGTCGATCGTGTAAACCTTGAGGTGAGTTAAATCGAGACGATTTGTGTCGGAGTCGGTTGGGGGATTTTCTAGGCAGCGTTGGGCCACTTCTAATACCTTTGCGGAGAATTGTAGGGGAATTTGGCTGCGCCGCAAAAACAGGTTTTCGTGGGTACTCCAGAGGCCGAGCTCGACTAGGAGGCCAAATGCTGCTTCGGGGTTTTCGGATCGTTGTAAGCTGGCTAAAGTTTCTAAGGCTGGGGTGCGGTGCGTTGCTTCTTCTCCGAGGAGGGCAAAGCGTTCTAGGGCGTCGAGGCGAGTTCGATCGCTATTTTCCCAATCTACATTTTCTCCTGCCAGCCGCTGTTTGACTCGATCCCAAAATCCTTGGGATTCTTGGTGTCGCTGCTGTTCTACTTCTTGCTGGTGTTTGATTTCGGCTACTTGGGCTGCCGATCGCGGTTCGTAGCGATCGCCCTTTTGTTTAAAATACAGTTTGTCTGTTGATAACAAACAGTAAGCCGCGTAACACTGGGCCGCACTACTCTCAGAAAATAACAGCTTTGCCAGGGATTCGGGATCTGCTGTTTCTCCGTCACCGACTAAAAGTTCCCAAGCGACTTCCAAACTCGACGGATCTGAGTAGGCTTCTACTTCTTTGAGAAATTTGGGAATATCGGAGGGTTTGTAAGTTTCTCCGACTACTTCGTAGGTGATTTGTTTGGGCGGTATGCTGTGCGGTTGACCGTTTTCGTCTACCACCACCCAGTTTTTCTTGCCGTCGGGGCGATCGGCAACTGCCAGACGGCGGTCGCCGTGCACTCTAAATTCTACTAACGTTCCCTTCTCCACTTGCCAGCTTTATATTTGAGATTTTGGATTTTTACAGTAGCCACTTATCGAGTTTCGAGCTTGCGATTTTAGATTTTGGATATTGGCAATTTTTCTGGTCAATTGTGAAAGTTAAAATCTAAAAAGTTGTTCTTTCTTCTTGCTTTTTTTTTAACTTTTGACTTTTGATTAAGACTTGCGCTGCGGCGACTCTTAACCCTATTTCGCGATTATTTCGCTGCATTCTTGCTGCACTTTTAATGGCAGAAAGACGTTGTTTTCGCGCAAGTCTTATTCCCAGTCCAAAATCTAAAACCCAAAATCCCAAATCCTGTTAACCTTCTTGGTTTACGAAGGGCATCAAAGCTACAATTCTTGCTCTTTTGATGCTTCTGGTCAGGTCTCGCTGCTGTTTGGCAGTCAAACCGGTAATCCGGCGGGGCAAAATTTTACCGCGTTCTGTGACGTATTTTTTGAGCAAATCGACATCTTTGTAGTCGATCGGGTCTCCTGGTTTGATTGGCGAAACGCGCCGGCGAAAGTAAGTCATGGTTTGTTGTTTGTTGACTGTTGACTGTTGACTGTTGACTGTTGACTGTTGTCTGTTGACTGTTGACTGTTGACTGTTGACCAATAACAACTGACCATTGACAACTGACAACTGACAACTGATCTACTTGATCTCTTTGTGGGCAGTGTGCTGGTTGCAATGGGGGCAGAACTTTTTGAGTTCTAGCCGCGCCGTCGTGTTGCGACGGTTCTTGGTGGTGGTGTACCGAGACACGCCTTTTGAGCGTTTGCTTACGTTTGTACGGCACTCAGTACACTCTAGAGTAATTATGATGCGGACGCCTTTAGCCATAATTCTAAATAAATTTCGACTAATTTAAACACAATTTATTATCTTCTCACATTGCTCTGCACTTGGTCAAGCAATCTTCTAACTTTGATGTCGAGGGAGTAGCCGCGGCGGGTCCCGACGACCATCGTCCCCCCGATGCGATCGTGGAAAGCTTGGGGAAACCTTTCGCCGGAGTTGAGGGCAACGCTACAGTCGATCGCCAGGGGCAGCATCAGCAGCAAGACGGCGGCGTTGGTAGAGGTGAGCCCAGCTATACCTGCGAAGGCTAAGGCGGCGCAAAAGCCCAGCAATGCTTCGCGCTTGCACAGTTCTTGCACTCCCGGAGTCCGTAGGAATCTGGTATCGGCAATTTTCATGTCCAAAGCCCAGCGCCCAATACTTTGACCTTGGTTTTTCCTGACGATGGCTACGCGCAGGATCAGCCACAGCAAAACAAAAAATATGGTTTGGGCGATCGCATTAGTGCCCAGAAGCAAACTGGGCAGCCAAACTGCGATTCCGTCAATGCAGAAGGCCGCTGCGCGGCGGCCGACGGATACTTTGGGAAGGAGGGGTACTAAATCGGAACTCATAGGCAAAAAGGTCGATCGCTACTAGCTACTTTTTCATATTAAGCTCTCGATTAATCGATCGGCATCACTGGCGCGTAAATCAACGTCAAAGCCAACCGCTAATTCTTCAACCTGAAAATGGATTTTCGCCTATTCCCAACTGCTTTTTCGACTTTTCCACCTCTTCCCAGAGTGTTTGTATCTGAGTAAATGCCTGTTCCACAGAGATTTTACCGTTAGATGTCAAGGAACTTATGTAACCCACTCGCTGAGAAAACTCTTGTAAATTCGCATTAAATACTAAATTCTCTGGCTTTACTTCACCGTAATAGCGAGTTTGAGGATATAAAAAATTTGAATTTGCTACCATTGCTTTAACCTCGCCTGAAAACTTTTTTCCTGAACATATCAATATTATAAACCACCATCACCTGCTAAAGTTGTGTTGCACTTAGCAGAAATCCTGTGACATTTGGCGAACTTTTTTGTGATGGCAATTACACCGACCGATGAGGGTGACAAAAACCTCAGTAATTTCACATATACAAATTACGCAGGCGGGGTCAATCGATTTTAGATTTTAGATTTTAGATTTTAGATTTTAGAATGGAAGCATTGACTCCACGGATAAATTCGGGGGGCAAGTTTCATCGGATACAGGTTTTTTTTCTCCACGGATGAATCCGGGGGCTTGTATGCTGGATGCTTTCGGTCAACAACCTGGTTTCTGCGTTAAGGCTTATAACTTCGGATTTGGCGTCTAAACCAGGTTTTTGTGAGGCCAGGACTGAGTTATTGAAATAAGTGACAAAAACCCCTGAAATGGATAATATTATTGCAGAGATAAATTAGTTAGAGTTTTAGTAGGAATCTGCGTAATGTATCCCAATGCGCGTGAAGCGAAGCTATCCCGTTCCCCGCAGGGGTTCCCGAAGGGTAGGGAATCGCCCCGTCCCAAACTCCGGCTGAGGCAAGTTTTAATCAGACTTCCCATCGCCGTAATTGCTGGTATTATCATCGCCTTCAACATGCCTCACTCCTTAATTCCAGTGTTTAAAGAATCCGTATCCCAAGCAACGCCCCCACCAGAAATCCAGAACCTGCTCGTCGGCAAGCGCAAAATTGTGATAGTGGGCGACAGCATCACCGAGGCCGGGAAATACCCCGGAGGTTACGTTTGGCTGCTGCAACGCTATCTGAATGCCCTTTATCCCGATCGCAAAATCGAAATCGTCAACGCGGGGATCGGCGGTAACAAGTCAACTGATATGCAAGCGCGCTTCCAGAAAGATGCGATCGACCAAAAGCCAGGTTTAGTGATGATTAATGTCGGAGTCAACGACGTTTGGCACGCTTTCATCGACTTCCAAAACTATCAGTTTTATCCGGAAGGCAACTGGCGCGCGGGAGTGCCACTGGCACAATATCGGGAGAAAATAACTCAAATGGTGCTGGCGGCAAAAGCCGCAGGAATTCGAGTTGTACTGCTTTCTCCTACTCCGATAGGGGAAAATCTCGACGGCCCAGAAAATCGCCGGTTGCCAGAGTATATTGCCGCGATGCGAGAACTTGCGTTAGATAATCAGTGCTTGTTTATTGATTTGAATGCGCCTTTTCGGGAAGTTATCGGCACGTATCAAAAGCACGCGGGCAAGACTGTGAATTTGTTGGCTGCTGATGGAGTTCACCCGAATCCGTCGGGGTATCAAATTATGGCTTTTACTATTTTGCGAGGTTTGGGAGTACCCGCAAATGATATTGAGAATTTAGAAGTCAAAAAGTGAATCTTTGAATGTAGTTGACTGTTGACGGTTGGCTGTTAATTGAAAGTATCGAAGCTACAACCCCCCTGATTTAGATCGGGGGTAACTTATTCCAATCTAAAATCATTCAATTGGCGGATGATACCGCTTCAACCAACAGCTACCAATAATCACCAACGCAACCACAACAATAATTTCCGTCCAAAAAAACGACAGAAAATCACTTGCAGTTCCCACCGGAGGCACTCCCGGTTGAGCATTGCGGATAGCAGGAAAAGCAAACAGCATCACAGCAGTCCAACTCAGCATTCCCACTTCCGGCACTTTGCCCGATTTCATCACTTTTAATGCTAGCAACAATGCCATAATTGACAGCACCCACATGATGACAATAATCACTAACGCAAAGAACTTCACCGGCAGCGATCGAGTTGCAGAAACATCGATATAAATAAAGATAGATGAATTCTCTTCCATCGGCTTATAACTAATGTCGAAACCTGGAACATCGGCATTAAACTTAAATTCCAGCGGCACGGGATTCAGTTCAAATGGAGCAAACTTTTTCCCAATCGAAGGCAGCGGGTCGATGGAAATAGCTACTTTAGCAATGTGCTTGTCAAACGGATAATTATTAATTTTTCCCTTGACTAAGTTGAATTTTAATGCAGGGACAATCATCGGTTTGCCTTCTTTAAAGGTAATTTCCGAATCCGGTACATTTGCGCCGTTAACTGTCATTAACAAGTCTTGAGCTGGGTAAGTTGGCCCTTTTTTATAAATACCTTTGAGTTCAAACTGCAACCGGGCTTCTAATTCGTTTTTAATGGGATCAACGGCAATTAATGTCATTTTGAGCTCAACCAAGCCTTTGGACGCTACAGCGCTTTCGGGAGATAAATTATAAGGCTCTTGGGCGTTAGCATTGTGAGAATAAATAGATAAGATAATTGCCAAGATTACGACGATACTGCAAATTAAAATAAGTAGTTTGTGGAGAGGAAATTTGTTGACAGTTTGCATTTACTAGGAATTTTTATCTGTTGAATTTTTGTTAGTATTTCTCGCAGTCTCCGCAGTCCGCCAGGGGTTTAAACCCCTGGCTCATAGAAGACAGTCGGTTGAAACCGACTGAAGAAACTCGATCGATAATAAATGTTGGTTTTAGTCCTCTTTTAGAGGACTTTCGCTGTGAGCCGGGGGTTTTCAACCCCCGGCGGGCTGTGGCGAGCGGCGCAAGAACCAGGCGAATCAACGCCCAACTAGGAACCGATAGGAAGCAGTACATTTGGTGTAAAACTGCCGTGCAAACCGTAGGGAATGTGCTGTTTTAAATGCAAGCGCGCTACAGGGCCTTTGGTGATGTCGCGAGCATCTAAAATCACTAAGGTCGATCGATGATTAGCTGCATCATACATTAAAAGCAGCAGCCAGCCGTCATCCTCAGCCGTTGCACCTTCAGGCGAGACGCCTGAACCACGGGGAACAAACACCGGTTCTCCCGCAAAACCGCGTGGCGCCGCACTCCAAATTTGCCTTTCACCAGTCACGAAATCCATTTTGAGGATAGCTTGCAAAGGAGCATTTCCAGTGGGAGCATCAGCAGCACCGATATAAAGATATCGGTAAGGTTGTCCGACATTATTGGGATGCAAAGTGGGAAACTCGCAGCACCGAGTTTCAACAACTTGATGCTGTACGGTTTTGTCTTGCAAATTCAACTTAAACCGCCACAATTCTCCCGCTGGAACGCTGTCAAAATCAATCTCCCGAAAATCGCCGTCTGCTTCTACAGTGGGAAATGATTCGTAACAAACTGAGTCAACAAAAACTTCGTCTCCTTCTTCCCAGGCGTTGCAGTGGTGGAACACAAAACAAGGTTCAGTTTCTAATATCTTCACCTCGTCAGTGCCGTTGCGGGGAATTAAAATTGCTTGCGTTGGCTTGTTTGGCGAAAATTGAATGCACTGGGATGCACTCCGAAATCCTAACAGGAATGGTAGAGGATTAAATGAGACGGGATTTTGGAAGAATATGCAGTAATTCGGGGTAATTACCATGTCGTGCAGGAAGGCAAAACCCGGTATTGCATGGGCGTGACGCTGCAAAAGTTTGCCGCTTTCGTCGAATTCGTAAATCGTGATGGTACTCGACAAACCGGGCTTGACAGAAAAGTTTACTAATCTGTCTCCTTTGCCATTTTTCCCTTTTTCAATTCTGGGGTGGGCGGCGAAGGCTTCACCGGGTTGTAAAACGCCGTCTAGGGTGTCTAAGCCGAGTGTTTCTAGGGTACGGGGGTCGAGTCTGTAGGGCTGTGCTGCTTCCCAAAGTGCTAGCAGTTTGTCGCCCCAATAAATGATGTTGGTGTTGGCAATGTTTTTGATTTTGACATCAAAGATGTTGGCAAGCGGGCCCCCCGGTTTCTGTGTGCCGAAAACGCCTCGGTGGAGGATTTTTCCGGCTTTTTGTTCGGCGAGATAGCCTTCTGTGCGGACGAATCGGTTGCGGAAATGGGCGCGGCCTTCGGATATTGCGATCGCACAAATCATCCCGTCGCCGTCAAACGGGTGGTGGATGCGCTGGCCGTTGACTTCCAATAATCCGGGCCCGTTGCGAAAGAATGTGCCTTGCAAGCCGGCGGGGATTTCGCCTTCTATGTTGTCAATCCAGTAATCTGATTCGTTGGGTTGGGATTCGTAGCCGCGCTGCCAGTCTGTGCGATCGTATGATGGGTTTTGGGCGGCTGTTTGAGGTTGGGAAATCTGTAATTTTTGCATGGGTATAATAAGCTTTTATTGATTTAACCGCAGAGAACACAGAGGGCGCAGAGAGAAGGAAATTCGGAGAATAGGCAAACACAGTTAAATTCATCGGTGTATCCGTGTCAAAATCCGTGCGTGCCTTCCTTTATTTGCTATCTGCTGTGCGCCTTTGTGACCTTACTGTCGGTACTAAGTCGGGAAAGTATTCGGGCATGAAATGCTGTCCGCCTGGTTTGGAACTGCCCGGTTCTGGTTCTAATACGGGAAGAGAGTTTTGAGAGTTTGGATCGCTGCTTTCTGTACTCTCGGCGGGCAGCCAATTTAAGAAGGGTAGGGGCAGAAGTGTGGACAGGTTTGTGATGATGACTAGCAGCCAGAGGTTATCGAAATTGCGCTCGGTAATTCCTAGCAAGTGGGTCAAAAGTGCACCGCCTTCGTGGGACAAAAGTCCTGCTAAATTTGTGATTGACATCAGTAGCGCAAATAAAGTTGCTTCGACGCCTCGGGGACACAATCGGGCGGAGAGTACCAGCACCGGCATATAAGCAATTTGTCCGATTACTGTCAGGATCAGACTGTCTCCGATGCTGAACCATTGATCGTCAATTCCTAAAGCTCGGTTCGCATGAGTTACTAATAATAAAGTAGTCATGCCCAAAGCAGTCGCAATGACCGTTGACCAGCCAAAAATTACTCGAAATGGAACTGTTTTAAGGAAGCGTTGAAACAGCCAGACGCCGGCGAGGGCGGCAATGCTGGTAACGAGGCGCACTCGGCCTAGAAATTCTGGTTGAAAGCCTAATTCGTTGGTGGTGAAAAAGAAGAAGGCGGAGTCTGAGCTTGGGGTGGCTTGTAAGAGGAAGAGAAAGGCGGTGGGCAGCCAAATTGTTTTTTGGGTAACAGCTTGCCGCAGTTGTTTTAATTGGTCTTTGACTGTTTCAAAGTCGGTTTTTTTCTCGGTTTTTTCTTCGGCAATTAACCAAGCTGTTGCTGATACAATTAGCGGGAAAGATGCGGTGATTAAAAAGATAGTGTGGGTGCTGAAGTGTTGCAGCAGGGAACCGCTGAGGTAGGCGGTAATTAATCCGCCGAGGGCTGCAGCGCCCCAAGACAAGGATTGCAGGGAACCTGCGTCGGTAACGGATTCTTTTCTGGCCCTTTCGACTACCAGGGAGTCGGCGATTACGTCGCTGACGGCGAGGGAGAGGGAACTCAGGGCGATCGCGCCTGTAGCTGCAAGCGGTGTGTGTACAATTGTTGCGAGGCTCACCCATGCTGACGTTCCCAGCAGCCCGGAAAGGACGATGTAAGGGCGTCTGCGGTAGCCGAATATCGGCAAACCGTCCGACATGAAGCCGAACACGGGTTTGATAATCCAAGGCAGGGCGACGACACCCAGCATTGCCGAGACTTCGGCGGGACTCATACCTAGTTCGTCTTTGAGAAAGAAGCTGACGGCTAAGCGGGCGAGTCCGAGAATGCCTTGGACGAAGTAAATCAGTAAGATGGCTATGAGTTCGGGGGTTGGCTCATTCCCAAAGAATACTTTTTCTTTTAAAGATTCTTTGAGTTTGCTGACGCCGGAGGGGGAAACGAGCATTTGAGCAATATTTCTTAATGAATCTCAATATTTATAACACATTCTTAATGGTTTGCGGGAACTGCCGGAGGTGGGATGCGAAAGTGAAGGGGAGGTGGCAGCTACTATAAAATTATGATGAGCTCGAATTAAAGGATTTTGGGTAGCAATGAAAGCAGAAATTAGAATTGTCTTTCTGGCAGCAGCTTGGATTTTAGGAATGGGGAGTAATTTAGCCTTAGCTGTACCTGTTGCTAACAAGCAAGGTGATTATCCGGTGCCGCCTGCGAGACAGCGGGGCAATCGGCAGGTAAATTGGGTGGTTGTTGACTCAGATTCTCAAGGGTTGAATTGCCGGATGGCTCAGAGATTTCGCTCAATTTCTGTAGACGGTTTGGATGCGCCTGCTGAGTTGTTTGAAAGAAATAAACACAATGTTTCGCAGTGGGCTGTCGTGACTGCGTTTCGGCGCGGAAAACGATTGCAAGCGGTGACAGGAAATAATGCCAATCAAATTATGATTTCTGACTCTCAGGGTAAACCTTGGCTGCCGATTTCCACGCAAAAAGGCAATTGTTTTGTGCGGGCGAACAGCCGTTTTATTAAACCGATTCGGGAAAATTCCACGACTTTAAAACCGTTAGAATAAGGCAGAATGGAAACAGGAAAAACAAAGCTTAGATTATACAACTTATATGCAAACCGCGAGCAATTCTCAAACCCTAACAATCCAACTGTCTCCTGAAGACAGCGAAAGGCTTTTGGCAGAAGCAAAACGCCGTCGAGTTGATGCCAACAGCCTAGCCGAGATGCTGCTGCACGACAGCTTAACCCAGCTAAATCCAGTTTCTTTGGCTGATATTAAATCTTTGGAAAAATTGTACAGCTTCCGGGAAAAAACAGAAATATTGCAGTTCCTAGAAAAATATCAGTTTTTGATTCCCATATTGCTGGAAGCACCAGACAAAATTTCCAATTACTTCCCCGGTAAAAAGTTGTGCCTTGAAGTTGAGGCAGACTCGGAATTTATTGACTCCGCGCAGCTATTTCTGGATATTATTATTGATGGTGACGCCGATGAAATCATAGACGAGGCACTTGACAAAGAAGAAAAATTGTCTGAGGATTGGTATTTACCTCTGCCGTATGAGGTGCGGAGAGTTTTTAGTTGTGGCGTGCGCTAATAATGACTTTTGACTGGTCGCAGTACCTGAATCTAGCAAAAGAATTTCTCGGTCAACCGACTCCTCCTGCCAATCAAGAAGCCAAAATGCGATCGGCTATCAGTCGGGCATATTATGCAGCTTTTATCAGTGCTAGAAATTACTTGCAGGAAACAGAAGGGCATTCTATTCCGAAAACGGCAGATGCTCACAAGTATGTTGTGCAGCAGTTCAAACAGAGTTCGGACGCCGATCGTAAAAATATAGGGAGGAACTTGGAAAAGTTGAGGAGGGATCGAAACCAAGCCGATTATAACAATAGTGTACCCGAACTGTTCAAGATTAGCAAAATAGCTGTCAAGCGATCGCAGCGGGTAATCTCTCAGTTAAGCAACTTATAAACTGTCAAGTTTTAAGCCCTAGCGAGTCACTGTTTCGACAATTATTTTCTTAGTTTCAGCGGGTGTCAAATTTGGATTTTCCTACTTGGTCTACAATCTAAAGTTGATAGGTAATGTGGGCAAGATTTCCCTATTCTATTTAGGACTGTTATATGATTATCGATCCTAAAAATGTGCCGGAAATTACGGGTTCCAAGTACCCTCAGCAATTCCAATATGCTGTTGCGGGGAGAGTAAAAAAACGCTTGGGCGATGCTGCCGGATTGCAGAATTTTGGGGTAAATTTGGTGAGACTTGCACCGGGAAGTTGTTCTGCTCTCAGGCACTGGCATACCCGTCAAGATGAGTTAATTTATGTTCTGGAAGGGGAAGTTACTCTGATTACAAATTCGGGAGAGCAAGTGCTGAAACCGGGTATGGCGGCGGGTTTTCCGGCGGGTGATGCAGACGGCCATCATTTAGTCAACCGCTCGAATGCAGATGTTGTTTATCTCGAAATTGGCGATCGCACTGATGGTGATTCAGCTAATTACCCAGATGATGATTTAATTGCGAAAGCTAACGGGAATAGTTGGATTTTTACTCGCAAAAATGGCGAGGTTTATGAGAGTTGAAAATTTATGAGTCAAGTGAATCTTTGGACTTCGGCGGAACACGCTTTGTGGTATCTTGCTAAAGCTGATGGTATTCCTCACCGCACTGAAGGTGAAGCGGTTTTGTTGGAGGAAGTGCCGAAAAATGTGAAGCGAATTCTGGATGTGGGCACGGGAGACGGGCGGTTGCTGGGTCTGCTTAAGTGCGATCGACCAAATGTTGAATGTGTGGCGATCGACTTTTCGCCGACAATGCAGGAAAAAGCCAGAATTCGCTTTGCTGATGACCAGAATGTCACGGTAATCGAGCACAATTTTGATGAATCGCTACCGGATTTGGGCAAGTTTGATGCCGTTGTTTCCAGTTTTGCGATTCATCATGTAGCAGACGATCGCAAACGTTCGCTTTACACCGAGATTTTCGAGCTTTTGGAGCCCGGAGGCATTTTTTGCAATTTGGAGCACGTAGCGTCACCAACTCCCGCTTTGCATGATAAATTTCGAGAGGCGATCGGTATTAGCGATTCGCCAGACGATCCCTCTAATCAATTGTTGGATGTAGAAACGCAATTGCGCTGGTTTAGAGAAATTGGTTTTACCGATGCAGACTGTTATTGGAAGTGGCGGGAACTCGCTTTATTAGTTGGGGTGAAACCTGTTTAGCTGCGGGTAAGCTGTTCGGCATTTAAAGGACTTGCGTAAGGTGCGTCAGCATCTAAGGTTTTCCGTTTCAGCGTAAGGGTTCTAGCTGACGCACCCTACTAGCCTCGTTACTGGTTTAAATGCTCCACAGCTTAAGGACTGCATTCTCGTGTCCTTTTAAAATTGGAAATAGTCACAATTAGTAAGGTGCGTCAGATTTTCAAACCCTGGATAATTGTTCTAAAATTTCACCTGACGCACCCTACAGCTTGATTTTAGTGCCAGTTGCCTAAGTCCTGAATATAAGAGGTTGCTGTTGTAGTAGTAGAAGTTGAGCGCGAACAGTTCTGGTTATTTGAAAATAACCAACAGAGTATTGAGGAGAGAACAGGCGAACTCTTCACCCAAACGATACAGAAAGCAACCGTTTTTTGGAGTAGTGAGCAAATTGATGAACATCCAATTTACACTTGTAGTTAGTTGGGATGGAAGATATTGTCCGATCGCTCGCACATTGGGATCTTACCTAGTTAGAGGGCTGTTTTAAGAGTTATTAACCAAACGATCGAATTAACAACAAACAAAAAGGTATAAAAAATATAGATTGATGGAGCACAGATAGCTCTCCATAAAGAAGGCATTTTAATTTTTTTTAATGAACCGAGCGGGTGAACAAGACCTTCCGGAATTGAGCGAGTATCAAAACTTTTATCTAAGGCGCTTTCATTATTCAAGAATTGGGTGATTGCATTGGCTCTTTGCATGTAATAAAATTGCACCTTCCAGTAGGTAGCTTCTAAAAACCAGAAACCAAAAATTATAACGTATCCTAGGGGAACCAACCCATCTATTTTGCTTGTAAAAACCCAACCAATCAACGCTAGCCAAATGCTAATTGCCGCCGTTTATAATTGCATCAAAATTGTTGTAAAGTTAGCTATTTTTTTCTCTAGTTCCTCTGCTCCTTTTTGCAGCATTGCTAGCTGAAATTCAAATCGATCCATGTTTGATTCCGTGAATGTTTATATTAGAGTTATCGAAAAAATTATAATCTTCTTTTCTTTCGGTGTCGTTAGAGAGCTTCGCCTGACGCACCCTACAAGTCGATTTTAGATTATATATAGCAATCCTTGCAGGAGTCGTAAATTTTTTACCCCACCCCAGCCCTCCCCTTACTAAGGGGAGGGAGTAATACCAATTTAATGTGAAGTTGCACATATCTCGATCCCCCTCGCATACCCCCTACTCCCCCTGATTGTTGGGGAGTAGGGGTTGACTTTGAGAGGAATCTTGTCCCCCCCTCCGGCGGGGGGCGCCAGGGTGATCGGATTCTATGCAACCTCATAAAAAATTGGTATAAGAAATTCACAATTGACTTAGGAGCGCTATAGTAAGGTGCGTCAGCTCCCGAAATTCCCGATCGCTGTTAGAGAACTTCGCCTGACCCACCCTACAAGTCGATTGTTGTGTGACAGTTGCGTCCAGGACTATTAAAGTCACGCACGTGACTGAATTAAATTAAATCAGGGACTTTAGGTTTGATTCGGCGCTCGTACCAGTTCATTAGCGGGGTGGAAGTAATCCCGTGCAAAACCACAGAAATTATGATTGTTGAAAAGGTAATCCAGGCAATTCTTTCCCCTATTTCGCCTTCCAAACCCTTACCAAAAGCATAGGTAAGATAATAGATAGAACCGACACCACGAATGCCGAACCAGCCATAAAGCCAGCGGTTGGCGGGATGCAAAGGACTGCCGATCGTACTAATCCAAGCTCCCACAGGCCGGATTAAAAAAATCAACAATCCAGCTACTAAGAGGGAGTATCCTCCATAGGCCAACATAGGCTCTAGGCGCAAAAGCGAACCTAATAGTAAAATAGTTGCTACTTCCATTAACTTTTCTATGCGCTCGGTAAAGTGCAGTTGGGAAAGCGGCTTTTCTGGGTTTCGGTAACTCCCCTGCACGACAATTCCTGCTACAAAAACTGCGAGAAATCCGTAGCCGTTGACTACTTCGGTGAGGGAATATGTGAGCAGAATTGTGCTGAGGGCAATGAAATCTTCCATTAATTGATCGGCCGGTCGATAGCGTTGGAGTCTTAGATCGATCCAGGTGACGGCTTTAGCTACTAAAATTCCCATAACGATACCTGCGGCGATCGCCCAAATCAAGTCAACTGCTACCCACTGCGAAAACCACTTCGACCAGTTGTTATCTTTTAGCGAATAAATTCCGAAATAAACAAAGGGAAAAGCTAAAGCATCGTTCAAACCGCCTTCGGATGTTAAACCAAAGCGCAATTCATCGCGATCGTCTAGATTAGCTAACTGAACTTCTGAGGCTAAAACTGGATCGGTGGGAGCGAGAATTGCTCCCAGTAAAATCGCCGGGCCCCAATCTAATTTCACAAACCAATGACCGATCGCAGCTACTGCAAAAATAGAAATCGGCATTAAAAAACCGATCAGCCGCACTGTGGAATTCCAGGCCCAAAATTTCAGGGGGCGATTCATTTTTAAGCCGCAACTGAACAGAGAAACAATAACTACAAATTCTGTAAGCCTTACTAAAAATAGAGCTCCGGGACGCAAGTCAATCAGCTTGACGCCGTAGGGCCCCAATCCGATACCGACAATTAGATAAATTAAGGCATAAGATACAGGCAATCGCGAAATCCATCCGGAACCCAAGGTAACGGTAAGCAGGAGGATGCCAATAACTAGCAAGTTGAGAATGTAATCATCCACCATAGCGATCGCACTTTTAATCAGGTTTACCAAGTGCGATTTTGACAGGTAAAAGCTTCGAGCGCATCCACCGCCCGCTAGATTCAGCTATCCTCCGAAAGTTGCAGTTTTTATGCTAAATGACTAACAAGTCCCAACTCACAACTCACAACTGCTGACTACTGACTGCTGACTACTGACTAATAACTAATGACTACTGACTTTTTTCGGTAGCGATGATGTGCAAATCTACGTGTTTGAGCGATCGCACTAACTGTTGAGTCAAAGAACCGCGCAGCAACAATCTCCAGCGGGATTGCTGGCTTTCGCCGATCACAATTTGAGTAATGCGATACTGTTTCGCTACCTCCGAAATTGCTTTGGCTATATTAGTGCCGTTAACCCGCAAAAATTGACCGTTAAATTCTTGACAAAGTTTCTCACAAGTTTCAACGTGCAAGCTTTCTGCTTTTGTTAAAAATCGGTCTGGATCGTTGACAAACACAGCATAAAATTGGGCATTCATATAGCTAGCAATCCTCGCGCCCCGCCGCAGCAGTTGCAAGGAATTCGGATAAGTCGAGATGCACACTAAAACTCGTTCGTGAATGTTGCAAGATTGACCTTTTAAAGTTGCTGCCTCGTCTTCAACATTGTCTGCTACTTCTCGCAGGGCGAGTTCTCGCAAAGCAATTAAATGATGGTTTGCCGGGAATTGGCGGTATTGAAGCGTGCCGCCAAATTAAAGATCGACATCCAGCAATTCCGGTTTTAATTTTAACATCTCATTCTCAAAAATCCTTAATTGAAAGATTAATTGCAGCGGGAGCTCAGGGCTATTGCCTTAAAGGAATTGCGGCGGAAACTTTGGTTTTGGCAATTCGATCGATAGCAGCGGGTGCTTCGTGGTGGGATAAGGTGGCAACTGCGGAAATTCGGGCAGTTTTTGCTAATCCTGAACCTGTGAAAGTAGGGTCAAAATGGGAAGTTTTGGAAAATCCGCTGACGAAGCGAGAACAGGAAATCTTGGCTTTAGTTGCGGGGGGGAAAAGCAATCAGGAAATTGCACAAATATTGTACATTGCTCCGGGGACTGTGCGGGTTCACGTACACGCGATTTTGCAAAAGTTAGAAGTGCGCGATCGCACTCAAGCAGCAGTGCTCGCTATTCAGAAAGGATTGGTAGCAGAAGAGCTTTTAGCGATCGAACCCTAAAAAAGCGAGTTGTGTACCGGAATTGTCGGTTTTTTAAAGGAATTATTGGCTAAACCCGCCCCTATCAAGAGGCTTCTGTTGCAGGTTCACGGGAAATTAGTATTCGTCTTGATTGTTAATTTTACTCATGACATTTAATTTTTGAATTTGCTAAGCTAGACAGGCCTTAATTTTCCTACCGTCATCTAACCAAAGGTGTATTATGCCAAATTTTATCAGTTCAGTTTTTAGTTCGATCGCCTTTCTCGACTCTGCCCTTCCCGACAGCCAAACTCTCCACAACGGCATCGCAGCGGGGACAGAAGTTATTACCCTCGATGCGGCGCGGGATGGAGTAGCACAAATTACTGAGGCTCTAGCGAGTCGCAGCCATATCAAAAGTATTCATATCATCTCCCACGGCCGCCCCGCGAGTTTACTGCTAGGCGCGATCGAGCTAAACTTGACAAATTTAAAAACTTATGCTAAGCAATTGCAGCGTTGGTGGCGCTCGCTGGCAGACAGTGGAGAGATTTTGCTTTATGGGTGTGATGTAGCGGCGGGGGAAAAGGGCGCTAACTTTGTGCAGCAACTGAGTCAGCTAACTAAGGCAAAAATTGCGGCTTCTCGATCGCCGATCGGCAGTTCCGCTATGGGCGGAGATTGGGAATTAGATTATACAACAGGAGCGGTGTCCTCTGGGCTGGCGATCGACCCAGCCACAAGAGCCGCTTACCAATTTGTGTTCGGTTTTACCCTCTATGACGGCACAAGTAACTTTGGGCTTTCTTCTGCAACACCGGGCATAGGGACACCGGGCGGTACTCAATTAGCTTACGGGCAGATACCTCTACCTTTTCTGCCTCCCCCAAATGGTTCTGGTGTTCCTCCTGCTGCTGGTGCGTTCTCGCCCAACACGACGGGCCTTAATACTGCTAGGGTGACTGCCGCGAATAACAATACAGGCTACGCGGGCTATAGCAACTACAAGTACACCCCTACTCCCGCGCCAGGAACATTTAATCTAGTTAACCCAAGTTTCCCCGCACTCAACCTCACCGACGGTTACAGCGTTTCTTTTCGAGTTGCAGTCAACGTTGAAAACAGTAATAGTGACAATCGGGCGGGTTTCAGCATCATCGCCATTAGCAGCGATGCTCAAAATGGCATTGAACTGGGTTTCACCAACCGCAACCTCGCCCCCAACGGAGGCATTTTTGCTCAAACCGGTGGTACACCAACATCAGCTCCCACCTTTACTCGCGGGGAAAGTGCACCTTTTAACATCAGCGAGACTACAGACTATAAACTCGTCGTTCAAGGCAGCACTTACAGCCTGTTTGCCGGCGCCACAGCATTGCTGACAAATCAGCCGCTGCAGAACTATACGGCATTTAATCCGGCAACCAGTCAGCCGGCTTTACCCTTTACTCCCTACAACAAGGCAAACTTCCTATTCTTCGGCGACGACACCGATCAAGCAAGTTCCACTTTTACTCTGGGCCCCATCTCGGTTAATAACTTCCCGGTGGCAAATCCTGACACCTATACTGTCCTGCACGACCAAATTCTCAACGGACTTCCATCCGTCTTAATCAACGACACCGACGCCAACAGCGACCCGCTAACTGCCACTTTAGTCACAGGCCCGACTAACGGTACGATCGCCTTTAATCCCCTCGGTGAGTTCACTTACACTCCGAACCCTGGGTTCGTCGGAATTGATACCTTCACTTACAGCGCTAGCGACGGGGCTGCGACTGTCCCCGCGACGGTGAACATCAACGTTACCAACAGTCTGCCAATAGTAAATCCCGACACCTACAGCGTCCTGC
>NZ_JAUBTL010000016.1:73286-112674 GCF_036702475.1 Microcoleus sp. D2_18a_B4 | reverse complement strand
ATCATAATTCCGTAGGGGCGGGTTTTACAGACAATTTCTGACTGAAACAGACCATCTCGAAAACCCGCCCCCACCCACCCATAAATACAAACCTACCTTTTCGGATTCGATGCAAATTTCAGGTTAATGTAGGTTATCGGTTGTGGCGGGGCGGGTTTATCTAGATTGTTGATAATCGTTAGATATTGTCTGTGAAACCCGCCCCTACGGGATATGGTTGATTATTGATTTAAGCTGTTGCGGCATTTAAATTGTATGTCAAAAAAAAATAAAAGTCTTGTGGGGTGTCCCGCCCGCCCTGAATATACAATTTAAATGCGCGACAGCTTAGGAGTTTTTCAGATTGTTTGTTAATGATTGCTAAGGCAAAGTCAGAATTTCCACACCAGAATCAGTCACAGCCAGAGTGTGCTCGAATTGAGCCGAAAGCTTTCCATCCTTGGTGATAGATGTCCAACCATCAGCCAAAATTTCCACTTCCCAAGTACCCTCATTAATCATCGGCTCGATCGTAAAAACCATGCCTTGTCTGAGCTTCTTCCCCGTGCCCCGCTTACCGTAGTGCAAAATTTCTGGTTCGGTGTGAAAAACGCGGTGAACGCCGTGTCCCGCAAAATTTCGCACTACCGAAAAACCCTGTGCTTCAGCATATTCTTGAATCGCTGCACCGATGTCACCGGTACGAGCACCGGGCTTGACTTCCGCAATTCCTCTTCTTAAACATTCCTCAGTTACTTCAACTAACTTTTTCGCTACCGGTGAAGGTTTCCCGACAAAAAAAGTCTTGGAAGTATCGCCATGATAACCATCAACTAAAGGTGTTACATCAATATTAATAATGTCCCCTTCTCTCAGGATTTGTTTAGCATTCGGGATGCCGTGACAGACTACTTCATTGACGCTAGCACACAGAGATTTTGGAAATCCTTTATAGCCTAGCGGAGCGCTTTTTGCTCCGTGTGCCAAAGTCCAGCGTTCGGCTTCGTCGTTAATTTCGAGAGTGCTGACACCCGGTTTTACCATCGGTTCGAGATGTAGCAGAAGTTCGGCAGCTAAACGGCCGGCTTGGCGCATTTTTTCGATTTCTCTACTGGATAAAAGCACTAAACGTTCGGTTGCCATAGTTTTTTTCTGTTTTCTTTTTTGTGGTCGATTAAGAGTTTATTTAACTCAATTTTAGAATAGATTTGAACCAGTGTTCAAAACGATCGCCCAAAGCTCCCAAAGAGTATTCTACCTCTGCTTGTCGGCGGCAAGCGCTGCGGTCAATTTGGTCTAAGCGGGCGATCGCACCTACCAAGCCATTTACACTATCAGGCTCCACTAAAAAGCCCGTCAGTCCGTCTCTAACAATTTCGGCAGGTCCCCCGCGCTCGTAAGCAATCACAGGCACACCGCACGCTAAAGCCTCGATCGCGACATTTCCGAAAGCTTCCACCCAACGTGGTGTCATCAACAATGCTTGGCACTGACGGACTTGCTCTTGCATTTGGGTTGTTGTCAGAAACCCTAAATATTCTACCGGAGCATCCGGGTAATCTGCACAAATTTTTTGCCAATAATCCTCATCTTGCATTTTGCCCATAATTTTCAGGGGAATGCCTGTAATTTTCGCTGCCGCCACTGCATCTTCTAAGGCTTTTTCCGGGGCGATGCGACCAAGCCAAGCTAATTTAGACTGCGGTTTGTTGCAAAATTCGTACAGCGATAAATCAATGCCGCTTCCCAACAACTGACATTCATCGGCAAAGGCGAATGTTTTGGCTTGAGAAGCGGTGTGAACTCCGATCGTACCAGGAAACTGGAGGGCGGTTTGTCCGGCAATGCGATCGAGGGCTGCGGAAAGGGAGCCCATGCTGATCAAATGTGCGATCGGAGTCCTAAAAAAAGGTGTCAAATAAAACGGCAGCCAATCGTAGGCAAAATTAACAATGACATCCCATTCATCCTGAACTTGGCGAGCATATTCCCACATATTCGCCAGCACAGAATCTGCGGGCATCACAATAGGATCATTGTAATCTTGTGTTTGGGCGGTTACTTGCAAATCACCCGTTATTTCGATTACAGGAATTGATTCTAAGACTGAACCTATCGGCGCTACAACCGCTATTTTATGACCTCGGCGGTGCAATTCTTTAGCGATGTTAAGGACTATAAGTTCGACTCCGCCGCCCAAACCCGAACCGAGTTGACCGACAGAAGTGGAGAGCAACAATATTTTCAAATAGTCAGTAGTCATTAGTCATTAGTCATTAGTCATTAGTCATTAGTCACTAATTCTAACATAATCTAACTTATAAATTCTCCCCTCTAAAATCTAAAATCTAAAATCCCTTGAAAATTGCTAGACTTATCAATCCATCCCAGAACGCGGACGGAGGCGGTTCAACTGATTGATGGCCCAGCGAGCAGTTTCCTGAACTTCTGGATCTGGATCGTCTGTCGCACGGTGCAACAAGTAACTGATTTGATTCACCAATTCGTAAATCCGCGTCAAGTCGCGAATCGCATTTTTACGCACTTCGGGATTTTCATTTTGCAGCGAAATTGACCAGGCATTATTCATGGGTTTGAGAGTGCGAATGCCAATTTCCGAGAGACTTGCCAAAATTAAACTGTACTGGCTCGAGTCGGAATTTGCTAGCAAATCGAGCAACGGCTCAACTGCTCTGGAATCTCCCCGCTGGCCGAGTTCCCAAATTGCTTTGCGCCTCAAAGCCGGATTTAGGTGCTGCAAATCTTCAATCAGTGCTTCAATAATATCAACTTTAGGTCTACCATCCGTTTCGGGAAGGGCAATACCTTTCTTCTTCGCTAGGGAATCGGTTTGATTAGTTGTTTCGGGAATGTTGAAACCTGTGTTGCTGTATCCGTTGCTGTGAGTTTCCAAGGGGGAGGTGTCGGAATTAATTCGATCGCCCTCGAATGCTGCATCCTGGGATTCGGGTTCCCCGGATTCCGGGAGAGAAGGTCGAGCGCTGCTCTCGATACTGTAGTTTTTTTGCAAACCAAAAGGGTCGGGGAAGGCTGACAGCGATTGTCCTCCAGAAGAATTCTCTCGCGGCCTACTTTGGTGCGAGTTTTTAGGAGAATCGGGATTAGTAAATTGAGAGTTTCTTTGGTTGTGGCGATCAAATCTTCCCCGTCTTCGCTTAGAATAATTTGGCTCGTCACTGCTAACTAATTTGAGCATGATAAATACTGCCGCTGCCGTGACGACAACTGCTGCCAAACCCAACATTAAGAACCCCCGCTGACGAGACAAAATGACGAGCAAATTGGATACCGATTTCGGGATCTTAGAATTAGATTTGGACCTTTTGGACGGCTGAGATTTGTTTTTATCGGGCGCTGGAGACGGTTTTGGAGGCTTGGAATCTTGGCGATCGTCCGGGGGAGAGTTCGCCTGAGCAATTTCTTGGGAAACAGCACGCGCAGAGGCAGTGAGTACCTGATGCCCTCCGTCGGCACTTGGACTGAACACAGCGCCCAGACAGGCAATGCAGGTGAACAAACATACAGAGGAGCGGTAATGCGCCATAAGACTCAATCCGGGTTTTGAGAGGCAACGCCGCATGACGAGCTTTAGTTTAACCTTGAGTTAGCTCGATCCTAGCTGCTATGGGCTTAACTAACTTACAAATAGCACCAGACTAGCGAAAAACCCTGGTTTGAGAGGGCACCGAGCCAGATATTATAAGCACAATTGTGTCATTGACGTGCAACTCCTTTAAATAATTAGTTTAATTAGTTTAAAACGAACAACTACATCGGCGGCCGCGACTTTAGCAGCGGCATCCCGAAAGTTGATTGCAGCTAATCTCACCTACGTGCAGTGTGCAGTGCAGGCCCTGCAGCGCAGCACTGCGGGGGCGTTAGCAGACGATTGTGGCTAGCTGTCGATTTTTTACGAATAACGTGGCATGACCAAAAGTTTAACAAGCTTCCGAGCCGACGGGTCGATCGTTTTTGTGTGAATTTCAGCGGAAGTGGGACAGGGGCATTGGCACTCGTAACGATAAACTCGGTTTTTTCGTTAATTCTTCGCTGCTAAACCGCATATTTTCAGTACATTCCAGGACGCACTCTCGACGCTCACAAACCAGTTTTATTTACCCAAAATGCTGTAATAAAGAGATCGCTGATTTGACCGATGTTAAGTTGAAGGGGGCAATTATGCCGGATAGAAGTGTTTGGGCGATCGGCTAAGATAACCGTTAGGAAATATTGTATTCAGCTAGCAAGCGCCAAAAATCATACTATAGCCATCCTAAATCATTTGTAAATTTCTTACTCCCTCCCCTTGATAAGGGGAGGGTTGGGGTGGGGTCAAAAATTTACGACTCCTGCAAGGATTGCTATATCTTGGTAAAAGCAGGGTCGGATTTAGTTAGGAGCTATAGTGAGAGCGAGTATACCCTTTCACGCAGGCGCCCTCTGCCAACGTTCTGTTTATTTGTACCCACTTACTTAAGTTAAATCAATCGGTATTTAATGCTGTGCCGCCAAATTTGATATAAGATCGAGCTAAATTTCTAGTGTGAGAGTAGAGGCGTTTGTGAGCCAACAAGATATTTTAAATTTAGCAAAAGAAGGCGATGCCAGGGCGATCGCATTTCTGATCGGCCAAGCACTCCAAAGCTTCGGCGTCACGGCTAAAGCCAGCCGGGAAAATGACACCCTGCACCTGCTGCTGGAAGCAGAACATTTACCCGCAGAAGAAGCCTGTCTCCGAGTCGCAGTCAAAGGTTTGCAGCGGCTGCAACCCAATAACCTTTACTCAGTGACAGTTTACGGGCGGCGCGGCAGCCAGCAATTGCCAGCTTGGAGTCAGACGGTAGAATTAAAAAAACGCTTGACTTCCGCACCCGTGAGTGCATTAGTTGCCGTGAATGCAGCAGTAGCTGCGAGTGAAGCAGTAGCCGCTAGTTTACCCGCTTCTCCAATTCCTGTGACTTTGCCCAAGCTAGAAAAAACCCAAAATGTCACAACTGCGCCCCCTCAAACACCAGAAAAATCTGCGCCCCAACCCCCTAAAATCCCAACGACAAAACCCCCAAACCAAAGGCAGCAAAAGCCATCACCGCAGCCCGAATTAGCAGACACTAAAACTAAGAAATTTGGGCTGTCAGTCGCTGCTCTGAGTCTAATTCTCGTACCGATATCCGGCTTTGTGCTGGCTTCTCAACTTTACAAATCCTCAACCACCGCTACTAATAACCCTCTAACGTCAAAGCCTGCGGTACAAGAAGTGAGCTCGACACCCGCGCCTGCACCCGCAGCCAAACCCCTTCCCGCTGCAAAATCGCCCTCCCCGGCTGCCAAAAAACCTGCCATTGTGCCCGCCACTGTCAGCATCAAAGCAGTTGGTGACATGATCCCCGGCACAAATTATCCCTACAACAAACTGCCGGCAAAAAAAGAGATGTTATTAGAGTCGGTAAAACCGTACCTCAAAGGAGCTGATATTCTGTTTGGCAATTTTGAAAGCACGATGACCGATTATCCTTACAGTTCCAAAGCCGGCGGCGGACGAATGCTGTTTGCCTTTCGGACGCCTCCGAGTTATGCCAAAATTTTCAAAGATGTTGGTTTTGATATTTTGAGTATTGCCAACAATCACTCTTACGATTTTAACGAGCAAGGATTTAAGGACACGATTAAAAACATCGACAGCAATGGCATGAAGGCTGTTGGCAAAAGAGATCAAATTGTTTATAAAAATGTCAAGGGTGTGAATTTTGCCTTTATCGGTTTCAGCAACTACGGCGACGTTCACAATTCCTTGCTGGAACTGAAAGCGGGAGCAGAAGTTGTCAAAAAAGCTAAGGAAAAGGCTGATATTGTAGTGATATCAGTTCATGCTGGAGCTGAAGGAACGGGAGCTATCAATGTGAGAAATAAAACTGAGTTTTTTTACGGAGAAAACCGGGGAAATATGGTTTTGTTTTCGCGGACGATGATTGATGCGGGAGCGGATTTGATTTTGGGACATGGCCCGCACGTTCCCAGAGCTATGGAACTTTATAAAGGGAAATTGGTTGCTTATTCGCTGGGCAATTTTTTGGGTTATCGCACTTTGTCCACAGCCGGAGCACTCGGTAAATCTCTAATTTTGGATGTGAAAATGACTCCGCAAGGGGATTTTGTTTCTGGTAAGATTATCCCCATTCAACTTGACGGGCGAGGTGTGCCGGCTGTTGATAACAATTTTAGGACTGTGGGGTTGATTGACCGTTTGACCAAGAGCGATTTTCCCAATAGCGGTTTGACAATTGATGACAAGGGACAAATTTTGAAAAAGAGTAAGTAGTTATTGGGAATTGGGCATGGGGCATGGGGCATGGGGCATGGGGCATGGGGCATGGGTAACGAGTAACTAATAATCAATAACCCATAACCAATAACTAATCACAAATAACCAATAACTAATAACCAATTCCCCATTCCCCATTCCCAATTCCCGATTCCCCATTACCAATAATTAGTCATCAATTATTGCTTTCAAAGCTTCTTTCATTTCGTCTGCAGTCGTCGTTGCCGTACCGAATTGACGCACGACTATACTAGCCGCCAAATTGCCCAAAACTGCCGCTTCCCAACCGGATGCACCGACGCACAAAGCTAAAGTCATTGCTGCTACAACTGTATCTCCAGCACCGGTTACGTCGAATACATCAGTCTTGTTAAAAGGGGGAATGTCCCAACTTTGAATGGCAAATTCCCCCTTTTCACAAATGGATGTTGGAGGGGGTGAATTTTTGATTTCTTCGCCGTAGGCCCTTTCAAACAAAGTCATCCCTTCTTCGCCGCGAGTAATCAGGATTTTTTGAGCTTGAGTTAAGTTCAATAAATCGCGTCCTGCTTGCATTAAAGTTTGAGGGTTTTTAATAGCATATCCGACGGCTTGCTCGGCTTCGGGCAAGTTCGGAGTAAATAACATTGCTCCCGAATATCGCTGCAAATTTATTTGAGCGTCTACAATTGTTTTGCCGGGAACCACTGCCGATTCGATCGCCAAATTCGTCCAAACTCCGTCGCCGTAGTCGGAACAAACCACGGCATCTACTGTCGGTATTTGCTGCCGGATGTAGTCTGCCAATTGCAACTGCAAATCTAAATCCGGCAACTCGTCGGATTTGCGATCGACTCGAACAATTTGCTGAGTCACCGACTGCCGCGCGTGCCCGGAAATTCGAGTTTTGGTGACAGTTGGACGCTGCGAATCTATTAAAATCCCACCCGTATCAATTCCCGCCGCCTCAAAAATACCGCACAAAGCCTTTCCCTGGTCGTCTTTTCCCACCAAACCAGCAACTTTTACTTTGCCTCCCAGTTTGGCTAAATTATAGACAGCATTTGCGCCACCTCCGGGTACTTGCTGAGTATTTTCGTAGCGCAAAATCAACACAGGTGCTTCGCGGGAAATTCGCTCTACTTGTCCGGTAAGAAACTCGTCCAAGGTCAAATCTCCGATCGCTAATACCTGCGCTTGATCGAAGCAGTCTAATCTTTTCAATAATTGCTCAGTTGAGGCACGCAGTTGAGGCAAAAAATCGGAATAGTCGTTAGTCATTAACCAAAAAAATGAGACTGAGGAGTTGATAATTGAGTGTGGAACGAGCGGGAATTAAAAAGGGAGCATCTCTATGAAAGCAGCCCAGCTAGAAATTGGAGTTTTGAGGTCCGAGGCAGGAGGCAGGAGGCAGGAGGCAGGAGCAAAGAGGAAGAAGAAAGGAGCCAGAAGAAGTGTTTTTACACATATGAGATGCTCCCATTAAAAATCCTAATATTAATTAATAATTAATTTCCTCCCTTGTTTTTTTTTTAACTTTTAATTGATTTTCTCACTGGGGTTTTGAGAAACCAGTTGCAGGCTATTGGCGATCGCACTCGCTCAAACAATTTGGCAAAAAAATGCGGATAAAATCGCAGCCATTGAGACTCAACTGAAAGTTTCACGGTGTGGAAGTTTCCTTCTACATAAGTGCCTTCAAAAAACTGCAGAATTATTTCAATTTCTGCTTGATGATCGTAATCACCTGAGTCATTTGTTTTTTGAGTGCATCAATTTCCGCTTGCATTTTCGCCATTTGCTGAGTCATCGCTTGAATTTCGGCGGCGCCCGCTCCAGAAGTGGATGCAGCGGGGGCTGCTGGGGCTTCCGGCACTGGTTTCTTTTTGGCCAGTACCATCGCCGATTTGATTGCCTCAGTTAGCTGCTTCTTCTCAAACGGTTTGGCGATGAATGCAAAAAAATGCTTCTCAAAGGGTTTCGGAATTTTTTCCATCACCTCTTCTTCGCGGCCCGACATGATCACCAAAGGTATCTTAGAAAGCTCAGGATGGGCTTGCACTTTTTGATACACTTCCCAACCGCTGACTTTGGGCAGTAGGAAATCTAACATAATTAGATTTGGCCGGGCTTGACGGATCAGTTTGAGTCCCTCTTCGCCGTCTTTTGCTTCTAGAATTTCAAAGTTACCCTGAGGCAACATCTCTCGGACTCGGAGGCGGATGACTTTACTGTCATCGATTACCAAGATTTTTTGACCAGCCACGACTGACTCCTTCAGTAATGAATGAGTGATGATTTGCAACCTTCAGTATATCCCTAACAGAATTCTACCCATAATTCTGGGCGAGTTTAGTTTTGTTGCACCTGGGGGCGATCCTGATTTCGGGTGGTACTCCTACAAGTTCAGGGGCTTTGATTTCGGATACGATCGAAGGAATTAACTCAATCGCCACTTAATTTTATGTCCCCCCAAACTCCTAAAACTCCTACTGTCAAAGCAGTTGTCGCCCAAATGCGGGGTGAAATCGAGGCGATGCCGGAGTGGTTGCGTAGGCCCGTTGGCAAAGCTAGCGAACTTTCCCAAGTGCAAAAAATTATCAAACAGCGGCAAATTCACACGATTTGTGAGGAGGGGAGATGTCCCAACCGGGGCGAGTGCTACGCGCAAAAAACGGCGACTTTTTTGTTGATGGGGCCGACTTGCACCCGCGCTTGTGCTTTTTGTCAAGTAGATAAAGGTCATTCTCCGATGCCGCTAGACCCGGAGGAACCGCAAAAGGTGGCCGAGGCTGTGCAGTTGTTGGGTTTGCGCTATGCGGTGCTGACTTCGGTGGCGCGGGATGATTTGCCGGATGGGGGTGCGGGTTGGTTTGCCAGGACGATCGCCCAAATCCGCATTCTCAACCCGCATACTGAAGTTGAGGTACTGACGCCGGATTTTTGGGGGGGAACAGGTAGGGGCGGTGTCCCCGTGCCCGCCCTCCCCGTGCCCGCCCCCGACGGGGAGAATTCCGGCCTCGATGAGTTGCAGCGACAGCGAATTCGCACGGTGGTGGAGGCTAAACCTGCTTGTTACAACCACAATATTGAGACGGTGCGTCGGTTGCAAGGGCCGGTGCGGAGGGGGGCCAAGTACGATCGATCGATCGACGTTCTGCGTATTGTTAAGCAATATGACCCAACTATTCCCACAAAATCCGGTTTGATGTTGGGGCACGGGGAAACCGAAGCCGAGATAGTCGAAGCGATGATTGATTTGCGGGACGCCAAGTGCGATCGGCTCACCCTCGGTCAATACATGAGACCATCTCTAGAGCACCTCCCAGTGCGTAAATACTGGACGCCGGCCGAATTTGACCGTTTCGGGTCGATCGCGCGGGAGATGGGGTTTGAGCGCGTGCGATCGGGGCCTCTCGTCCGCAGTTCCTACCACGCCGGAGAGAGCGATTGAAACTAATTTGAATTCAACTCGGTATAAACTTGTTACCAAGAAATTGGGTATAAAGCCCCGTCCTTCTAGGACGGCTTTAATTAATTATCAACTTTTGTTAATTGTTTTCTTGAACTTTCTTGCATTGTGTTCATTGTAGAGTACAATAACTAGACTACAGGTAGAATAACCGCCGATACACATGAGACACCACGCTCAAACGACGGGTCGGAAAACAATAATGGTTAGTGGGTAGCGAAAACCACGAAAAACATAGCTGGGCTAACTAATGTAAGCCAAAATCAGAGACTAAACTTTTTATTTCTAAAATGTACTGTCTAAAATGTACTGTGGGGCACACAGAAACAAGAGAAGCAATTCTCGAAAGCTTGGGGAGACAAACCCTCGCGAGGCTATCTAAATTAAGCTCGATATTTGGTTCTTTTGAACGGATACCAGGTTTAAACACTGCCGCAAGGATAGATAGTTTTAAGGTAGGTCGCAGAACCAAGAATCCCCTCGCCTTCAGGCAGGGGAGTGTCAAAAAAAATAACTCTAGAGGATTGTGCATAAGTGCGACGCTCTCTGCTATTTGTAAAGAGAGTGACATTATCAATTAGGAGCTTTACCTATGCCAGAGATAGCCAAGAACCAATTAAAATCCGACTCCGTGATGAAAACGGGCAAATTCCCTTACACATTTCGCGCAGGCTGGTTTCTGTTGCTGTTAGCAATCAATTTTGTGGTTGCAGGCTTTTATTTCCATATCATTGAATAGTTCTGCAAGTTAACTTTTAGCAGACCCTGCTTTTCTAGACCTCAACGTCGGAGAATGGGAGAGAAGGAGAGGGGGAGAGTGGGAGAATGGGAGAGTGGGAGAGTGGGAGAATATGACTTCATCCTTCTAACTAATAACTACTGACTACTGACTTCTTCCCTCTTCCCTCTTCCCTCTTCCTTCTGACTCCTGACTCCTGACTCCTGACTCCTGACTCCTGACTCCTGACTCCCGACTTTTGCTCAATAATTAATCCGTGTATCCGTGTCGCGCCTTCCTTCTTCCTTCTTCCTTCTTCCTTCTTCCTTCTTCCTTCTTCCTTCTTCCTTCTTCCTTCTTCCTTCTCTACCGATTTCTCGACGCTTCTAGCTTTGACAAGCGCTCTTGAATTTTAATAACATCTTGCTTAGTTTCAATTGCCAAAGTTGCTAAATTGTCAAACATCGGGTCTCCCGACAGCGGTCTAGGATTTGTGCGACCAGAACCTGAAGGGGAAGGAGACTGAGGCCGGTTAACTCTAGAACCTTGGTTCTGCAAGCTGTAGATTTGTCCCCTGAGTTCAGAAATTTGCCTTTCTAATTGAGTAATGCGAAACTCTAATTGAGTTGTGGATTGAGCGGGCGTGACAATTGGCGCAACAGTAATTGCTAAGGCGCAAGCCAGACATAAAAGACAGAATGTTAGGGCGCGATGGCGAATCTTTTTCGGCATAGCTTTAATAATTTAAATTATACCAGTTCTACGATAACAAATCGCCGATATTTTTTGCCTCTATCAGAAGTAGGTCTTATGGCAAGTAGGAACGTAGCTATTTTAATGTTCGATGAGGTCGAGGTACTGGACTTTGCAGGGCCTTTTGAAGTGTTTTCGGTGACATCAGAATTAAGTAAGGGCGATTCCCTTCGGGATAGCTTCGCTTCACGACCTTTTGCAGTCTCTACCGTAGCCGAACATCCCGGTGCTGTCAACGCCCGCAACGGTTTGAGTGTAAATCCCCACTGCACCATTTCCGATTGTCCGCCACCGGATATTTTAATTGTACCAGGAGGACAAGGTACAAGAAAGTTAATCGAGAATTCAGCAGTTATTAACTGGATAAAAGATTGTGCGCGAACAGCAGAATTAGTGCTTTCTGTCTGTACGGGTTCGCTGCTTTTGGCAAAAGCTGGTTTGTTGGAAGGTTTGGAAGCAACTACCCACCATCAGGCATTGGATTTATTGAAAAAATTAGCGCCCAACACAACTATTATCGAAAATCAGCGATTTGTAGATAATGGCAAAATCATCACTTCTGGGGGAATTGCTGCGGGAATTGATATGTCTTTGCACGTTGTCGGCAAACTTTTGGGTAAAGCACAAGCTGAACAAACAGCAGAGCACATGGAATATAAAATTGGGAATTGGTAATGGTGAATCTAGTTAATTGCACATTTTATTTGTACGGACACGGCATGAACCCTTAGTGTCTATTTAAGTTTCAAATCCTTTGTATCTCTCGTTTATAGCCGAAATTAGATCCCCCTAAATCCCCCTTAAGAAGGGGGACTTTGACGCTCTTTTTCCCCCCTTCTTAAGGGGGGTTAGGGGGGATCGAGAGACTTATTAGATGGACAAAATACTGGTAAATTTGGACGTTAACTTAACACCAAGGGGCATTGCCGTGTCCATACCCCATACCCCTAGCTAATCAAGTATCTTCGCCCCAAACTTTTAGTTGTAAATAGACTAATATCAAAGCTACAGCCATCAGGAAAGTTGCCGCAGCGGCTGCATAGCCAAAATCAAATTGCGAAAAAGCTTGCTCGTAAATATAATAAACTAGCAAATTAGTAGAGTTCAAAGGGCCGCCGCCGGTGATGACGTAAACTTGCTCGAAACTCCGCAGAGTAAAAATAGCAGTAGTGACAGTAGCAAATACTAAAGTCGGTCGCAAACCGGGTAAAGTGATGTACAAAAATTGCTGCCAAGCATTAGCTCCATCCAATTCTGCGGCTTCGTAACGATTTACCGGAATTGCTTGCAATCCTGCTAAAAATACTACCATATTAAAGCCTAATTGTTTCCAAACACTGAGCAGAATGATCACAGGCATTGCCCAAACTGTGCTACTCAGCCAAGGAATTGGATTTAAACCGATCGCACTTAGGGCATTATTCACCGGGCCTTCGGTTTGAAACAACCACCGCCAACCCAAGCCAACTGCAACTAAAGAGGTAATCGAAGGAATAAAATAAGCGGTGCGGAGAGCTCCTCGCCAAGCAAACGAGCGATTTAGCAAAACTGCTAAGCCCAATGGAATCACTAAACTGGGAATGACTGTTGCAGTAGTAAAATAGAGCGTATTTTGGAGAATTTGCCAGAAATCCGGGTTTGTGACTAGACGCCAGTAGTTGTTGAAGCCAATCCAACGCAATCCCGACTGGGTAAAGCTGCCGCTGGTAAAGCTGAGGTAAAATAAATAGGCGATCGGCCAAATCAAAAAAGTACCCAGAAACAGCAAAGCTGGGGCCAGGAAAGTCCAAGCTGCGATCGCATCATTATCCAACCAGTTAAAACGCCCAAATTTAATCCGAACCATTGGCTTGTAAATTTTAGCTTTTAGTTTTAAATGGTATCACAATATAGGTCAATTTCACAATGAATCTTCTCGATATATTAGCTCATTTACCCACTATAGAAACTGAAAGGCTCCTGCTCAGAAAAATTACTTTAAACGATGCGAGCGATATGTTTGAGTATGCCTCAAATCCCGAAGTATCACAATACACAATGTGGTCAACTCACACCTCGCTCGAAGACACTAAATACTTTCTCAGGTCACTTACTAAAATGTACAAAAGACGAGAGCTTGTAGATTGGGGGATTGTCCACAAAGCCGAGAAAAAGTTTATCGGGACTTGCGGATTTGTGGAATGGAGCATGACGCACAGCCGCGCGGAAATTGGCTACGCACTTTCTAGGAGATATTGGGGCGAAGGATACATGAGCGAGGCTGTTAATGCAGTTATTGAATTCGGTTTTCGGGAGATGTTGCTGAATCGAATTATGGCTCGATGTGAAGTTAACAATATTGCTTCGGCTCGCGTGATGGAAAAAGTGGGGATGCAATTGGAAGGGGTATTGCGACAGCACCTATTTGTGAAAGACAGATATTGGGATCTAAAACTTTATTCGATTCTCAGGGAAGAGTTTTTTGAGAATATTGTAGAATAGGGTTGAATCAGGGAGCATCTCAATGAAAGCAGCCCTCCGCTAGAAATGGGAGTTTTGAGGCAGGAGGCAGGAGGAAAGAGGAATAAGGCAGGAGGAAAGAGGAAGAAGGAAGGGGGAAGAAGGAAGGAGCTAGAAGAAGTTTTTTTACAAATATGAGATGCTCCCGTGAATCAGCAGGTCAGCGAAAAAAACTAATATACTTAGGACTTACGCAATATCTCCATGTAGAGTGCGCCGAAGCACACCTTACCCTTTACCTGTATTGTAGAAGACGAGTGAATAGTTTTTATCTTTATGACCAATAATTTCTTGATGGTACCCGCCACGTGATTTATCCGTGGACTCAATCCAAAATCTAAAATCTAAAATCCTCACGCCCCCGAATTTATCCGTGGGGTCAATCCAAAATCTAAAATCTCAAATCTAAAATCGAATGACCGCTAATCCCGTATCTGTTAATTCCCATGCCTGCCTGATTTCTCCTGAGATTGGAAAAAGTGCGCTCGCTCCGGCTCATCCTCCATTAAAATTAGGAGTTTTAGCATCAGGAAGCGGCAGCAACTTCGAGGTAATTGCCCAAGCCATCCAAAACAAAAAGCTCAACGCTCAAATCCCAGTATTAATTTACAACAACCCAGAAGCAAAAGCCGCAGCCAGAGCCGAAAAATACGGCATTCCCTCGATTCTGCTCAATCACCGCGACTGCAAAAGCCGCGAAGAATTAGATACAAAAATTGTCAAAACTTTTCAAGAATATGATGTAGAATGGGTAGTGATGGCGGGTTGGATGCGAATTGTTACCAAAGTTTTGCTTGATGCTTTTCCCGATCGCGTTATTAACATTCACCCCAGCTTACTGCCGAGTTTCCCAGGAATTCGCGCCGTCGAGCAAGCACTGGCCGCCAAGGTTAAAATCACCGGATGTACGGTGCATATCGCCCGTTTAGAAGTAGACAGCGGGCCGATTTTAATGCAGGCTGCGGTGCCCGTATTGCCTGATGATACCGCAGAAACGCTGCACGCGAGAATTCAGGTGCAAGAGCACAAGATTATGCTCGGTGCGATCGCACTTATTGCCGAATCTAATCAAAAATATTGTGACTAAAAACCTTACCAGTGCCGCATCTATCCCCAAATTGCCCGTCAGCGAATCACCCGAAACAGGCCCGCCGCTGACTCCGCCCAAAAACGGAGAGTTGCGAATGACTTACAGCATATTCCATTTATATGTGGTACACATAATCTGATGGCCCGTGTAAGGTGCGTCGCCACCCGTCAATCTGTAAGTTATATCCAATATCTCGTAGCGACGCACCATACAGATTAAAAGCACACAATTAAGGTTTCTACTGTACTTCATAAACCACCGAATATGCTGTAAGTGCTGCAAAGATCAAAATTTTAGAGTCTTGTTCTAGGTTCCCGATTCAATGCGAGAGTCAATCTAAAATCTAAAATCTAAAATCTAAAATCGAATGATAGACTCGAATCGCCTGAAATTAATTCTGAAAGAAAGGCTGAAAAAGAGCATCGGCCTCAAGGGAGAATTCTATCTGCCTTGCTTGCCATCGATGCTAGACGACTATCTTAACTTACTGTCAGACTTCTTAAACATTCTCGGACAAAACATCGACGCTGCCCAAGCTGAAAACTTGCGAACATTAATCGCCAACGCCTTAGCAGAAGGATTCAAAAATTCCCCCCACGCTAATCTAATAGTCTCATACTTTCCCGCCAATTCCCAAACCGGTTTAGCCGGCGGCATTACTCTGAATACCAAGATTCAAGTCGAATCAATGGCCCAGAAATATCATAGCTGGCCGGATATTCGCCCCGAACCTTTATTCGGCAGCCATCCCGATGCCAAAGTCATCGCCATTGCCGCCGAATTAGGCGAACCGGGAAAAGCACCTATTTTAGATGTTGGTGCGGGCCCAGGGCGCAATAGTCTGCCTTTAGCAAGGTTAGGTCATTCCGTGGATGCGATCGAACTAACACCGATATTTGCCGAGAAACTATCAGCAGCAGCAACCGCCGAAAACTTGCCGATAAATGTCACCCAAGGCGACGTTTTAGACCCATTATTAAGGATGAAAACTTATCGGTACAAATTAGCGATTGCTACCGAAGTTCTCTCTCACTTCCGCTATCCCGAACAAATTCGTCTTTTCCTCGGCAAAATGTCCGATGCCGTGTTAAGCGGCGGGTTTATCTTATTCAGTGCTTTCTTAGCAGTAGATGGGTACGAACCCGACGAGATGGCAAAACAAATGTCGGAATTGTGTTGGTCTTATCTGATTACCAGACAAGAATTGCAAGCAGCTATAGAGGGTTTGCCGTTAGAAATTCTTTCTGATGAATCTGTGATTGAATACGAACAAAAACATTTGCCTGACTCGGCGTGGCCGCCGACACCTTGGTTTGTCAGTTGGGCTAGCGGGCGCGATTTATTTTCTGTGAAACAAACACCGCCGTTAGAGTTGCGGTGGATACTTGTTAAACGCTTGTAAAGAGCTGTTTCTTTTATGTGGGCTTATATTATCTCCGGTAGCATCGGAATTAGGTAATGCGAGGGGGGAGCACGCGAGCTCATCCAAATATATGATTCCGATGCCACCGGAAACGATATTACCGATCGGTCAAATTATTCAACCTGCAAATTACAAAATCCTTCGGTATCTTTTCCTGTTCTAAACGAATTGTTTGCTTGGATAAATCAGCAAATAAATCATGCTCCTCCGGTGTCAGGTAAAATAAGTTAGCAACCTTGCACAATTTACCCGGCACAGCAGATTCCTGAAATGTATCGAAAGTTTCTCGATCCATCATAACAGAAATTGTTTGATCAAAATAAGACCTTAACTGCGAAAGAATCTGGAACCCTTGGGCATCCAAATCCCCCCAGTAAATTATTGGGCAATTCCTTAGCCACTCAACATCTTTTAAAATAGCTACATTAAACCCCTTTCCCCACAGCGCAAAGCTGTTGGTTAAATCAGGCAAAGTGCGAAAATTCATCAGATTCTCAGTAATAATAAAGCGGTATCCTTGAAGATTGCGACGTTCAAAATCAGAAATGAGTATGCTCATCTCCGAGGTGCTAATCCCATACTTCACCTGTAGGTTTTGATCCAAAGCTCTGATAGTTACCGATGGCTCAGCATATCGCAAACCAAATCGCTTTTCAAAATCATTTTCTTCTTGATTAATAGCATCATCTGGCAGGATAGCTGACAGCAATTCATTTAGAATACCTTTATTTTGTTCGATGAACTTAGTGTGAACATTTATCGGTAGTTCGCGAATATAAAGCTGAGGTTTGGGATGGTTCTGAAAATACAAGCATACAGGCAATAAATTCTCCCATTTTCCTAAGTGATTGATTACTTTTTGAGGATTTTGATTGAGCCAGATATTCAAATCAGGAATTTCATTTCTAATCCTTGCTACCACTTGTTTAAAATCAGCAACTTCAGGTTCCTTATTCAGGAATTTGAGATAATCTGTCTCTGTTTCAAATGTAATTCGGGATGGCAGCGACTGCATACCGTATTTGCGATTTTTCCGCTGTATCAGCTCTACTTGATACCCGCAGCCAGCGTGTTCTTTTGAGCCTTTCAGAAGTTGCTGTACGGCTTCTTTGAGTTCCTGGTAGTCGTCGTAGGGAATTTTGCCGCAGGGCCAATCTAGCGGGAAAAAAGGTTCTCCCAGGAGCAAGGATTGCAGGAAGGGAATATATAGTCGATCGGCTTTTTTTCTGATTTCTTCGGGGGTAATCATAAACAGACACAGTTAATTGGAAGCCATTTGTTTTAGACGCAGCTTTTCTAGGGATATATTATAAACCTTGGAGTCGTTCTCTTCACGGCTGTTTTCAACATAGTAAGCAGAGCCTACATAATCCTCAACAACGTAGATTTTGTCTTTGGGCGTAACTACCAGAAGCTGAAGATTTAATTGTTTAAATAACTCCATTGCATACTTTGCATTTTCTTCATCTAACTTGCTAAAAGCTTCATCAATGACCACAAGACGAAATGACTCAGATTTTGTTTTATCTTGTACTAATCCGAATTGATGGGCAATAGCTGACGCTAGAATGGTGTAGGCTAATTTAGCCTTTTGCCCGCCCGATTTTCCCGATGAATCGGAGTAATATTCCTTCTGAGTGTGGTCATCTTTATTTTTAACGCTGACTGAGAAATTAAGCCACTCACGCACATCGGTGACTTTTTCTGTCCACCGCTTATCTGACTTGAGGCGATCGATCAGGTCTTTAATTTTTTCAAAGCTAGCTTCGTCAGCTTCAGAAGTTTGCTCAACGCCTACATCACGATAGCACAACACCTTCAATTGATTTTTAAATTCCTTAATTTGGTTGTCTCGGTTAATTTCCGATTGGACTTGTATATAAGTCGAGTCTGTATACTCAATCACTTTTAAGGATTGATTTATCTCGTAAATCTTTTGTTCTATTTCACTTTTCCAGTCTTCTAACAGATCATTAAAATTAGAAATAGCGTCACTAATTTGCCGATCTAGCAGTTCTTTAAACTTTTGTTCATGTGCTGGTAAATCATCTCCTTCTATCCTTGCTAGCATCTTTTTGAACTCAGGAAGCGCTTCTAATGATGCGTCAACATTGGTGGTTTCTTCGGGATACTCTCGCTTGTAACTATCCATCTGTTTGTCAATGCTTCTTTCCAAAGAAGAAGTTAACTTGCTCGCGTCGTTTATTTGACTCTGGTAAGACTCCTTTACTTCAGCTTCCGAAGGATCGATGTTGAGGAGCGTCAGATTTGGATTTTTGAGACTATCTTCAATTTTAGGAGTATAAGTCTGAATCTTTTCGGATGTGCATGATGTCGATAGCCTGTCGCATTCCTCCCTCTGTTGTTGGTAATGCTCGATATCGCGATCGAGAACCGCAATTTTTTTGTCAGCGCTAGTTTTATCTGCTTCCTTTGTCTGAATGTCAGCGCTGACAGCAGCTAGTCTTATTTTCAAGTCATTTAGGCGATCGCAACTTTCCTCTAACTCCTGCTTTTGCTCTACTAGCTTCTGCTTCTTGCTAGCATCCGGTTTCCAGTCGATCGCAGAAAAATTATTGAATTCCAATAACTTTTCTAGCAGCTTCTTTTGATCCTCGCACTTTTCTTGTGCTGTTTCAATCTCCTTTATCGCTTTTTTTACTATATCAATCTCTGCTTGACACTCCTGCAATTTAGCTTCACAATCCTTGATTTTCTCAGAATTGTCCCATCCCAAAATATATTGACTTTTGTCGTTGATTCGATGGCGATCGTCTTTTTCATGTCTATTCCCCTTTTTCATCAAGCCATTTTTTCTAATAGCATAATTCTCCCGCTCGAACCTATCTAAATCTTCACAACAGATGCAGCTACCAAATGTGTTTAATAAATCATTAGTCAGCCAAGTAATATATTCATTATCAGGTTTAATGTCCAATTTATTAAACAAGGAATTCTTATCTAAGTTTCTAGTTTCCTGATGTAAATTTTTAGTGGAAAGTTTCTCATAAACTACGCGACGACCCAGATTAGTTCGATCGACATATTTAGTGAATTTATGGTAATGCCTTTCAGGAACTAGGAGTCGCAGTCCAAAGTTGTGCAGCAGTTTTTCGATTGCCCCTTCCCACTCGCCTTCTCCATCCTTTACCTTCAGCAGTTCGCCGACAAAAGGAATTTCTTCCTCAGCAATTTCCGCCTCAGCAATTTCCAAAGCAGTTAATATTTTTTTTCTTAGTTGGACGTTTACACCGGGAATCTGATTTTTTCGCTGTTTTAAAGATTGCAGTTCTTTGTCTAACTCAGTGTAAATATTTTCACGTTGTTTCTTCTTACTTGTTTCCTCATCGCGTTGACTTCTTAATTTTGTGATTTCTTCGGTAACAGTTTTTTGCCTTTCCTCCGCCTGGATTGCAGAACTATTAAATGTATCCCGGTCACTGTAAGCTGGAAATCCTATACCTTCAGCAATTTTATTATATTTTTTGGCTGCTATTATATAATTATATATCTGTCCCTCTAAAGTCTTAATATCCTGTTCTAAATCTTTTATTTGCCGTCCTTTATCGTCATTTTTAATGTCTACTTTTAAATTTAGCTCTTGCTCTTTCAAGCGTTTTAAAGCCCCATTTATTTCTACTAAATCGTGGTTGACTTGAGTATGTTCCTGTTGTTTCTCTACCATTACTGTTTGCAACAAACCGATTTTACGCTGAGCAAAATAGGCAGGGACTACTCGCAATACTTCCTTTAATTCATCCAGATTACCCTGGACATTTTCGTACTGGTCAGAATCAGCAATTAGCGGTTTTAAAATCTCTACCTGTTTCTTTGCTTTCTGCAGTTTTTCATGAGAAAAGGTTAAATTTTCATAATGTTTATTTAGCTTTTGTATTTCCTCCTCAACATTAATTTTGTCCAGCATATGACCGCGCACAAACTCATTTAATTCTCCAATTTCTTTGATGCTGACTGTCTGATTGAATAAATCGAAAGCTTTTTCAGATTCCACACCAAAGGTTTTGCGAAAGTGTTTGCTGTAGTCAACAAATGTGTCAAAGGTTTCTATTTTTGGTTGAAATAAAGACGCTAATTGCTTTTTTAATTCGGGGAAACTTTCAAAATTATTAAAGTGTGCGGCGATGCTGAGTTCACCAGCAGCAACCACAAACAACTTTTCAACTTTCTCTTTTACACACAAAACCTGAGCCAAGGTGACGTGCTGTTCGCATCCTTTGTTATAGAAATAAGCGAGTAAAACTGAATAATCATCTTTGGTACGCAGGTACTTCGGTTTAGATTTGTGGTCATCTTCACTTTTAATTGTGCTGTAAGCTCCGAGTACATAGGTCTTTTCATCTCGATCTCGCTTTCCCTTTTCTGAACCTGAAGCCAAGTTATAATTCCGCTTTATACTCGGCACCAGCAATGTCAGCAGTGCATCAACCAACGTCGATTTACCCGAACCATTAGCCCCCGTGAGCAAGGAAGTGTAACCGCCGGGGGCGATCGTACCCTGATGAAAAGTTCCCCAGTTTAATACTTCAAGCCGATGTAAGCGGTATCCAGCTTTGGAATTGTCTGGTTCAAATTCAAGCATTTGATTTGTCCTACGCTTTTAACTCTTCTTTGATTTCCTTCAATTTGTCAGCGGGAATTTTAGCTTTGAGGATGCGGCGAACCTCATATTCGCCTTCTATACCCTTTAACTCTTTTAAAAAGTGCAACTTGACGGCTCGATCGATCGTACTGTCAAATTTTTTCACAAGCTGTACGTCATTAGTTTGCTCTTTAAAAAACGGACGCATTAAATCGTGAATTTTATATTTAGACAGAATGCAGCGAGTGGAATTAGAGGTGCTGGCCTCAAATTCTAGCAATTCCTCGCGCAATAAAACACATAGTACCGTAACTTCCCAACTCAAGGCAACTCTCTTAACCAGCCTGGGCAGTGGTTTTGCTTGCTCGTCCTCATCCTCGCGATCGGGCTGCTGTAAATAAGCATACCCTTCTTCTTCATTTAAATAAAGTGTCACGCCAATTTTCCCGAAGTATTCTTTGACGTTTCGTTCGTTGTTCAATAGCATACCCCAATCACTGTCATCGTCATACAGAATACCTTTTAGTAATTTGATGATTGCTGGTGCGTAGGGTGCTATAATGTCGTTTTCTATCATTAATTTACTCTCCTTATCTTTTGAAAATAACTTGTGGAAGTGTCAGGTGCATGAGGTTTTCCTTGTCAGAGTAACTGGCGATGTCTATGCGATCGCTCGCGGAGTCATCGATCGCGTGTTTTCGATCGCCAGAAGCGATCGCCAAATAAGCAATAACTTCAGATAAACCATTTTCCACCGGATACCTCTCAATTATTTCAGCTAGCGTTACCTGATGTTGACTTTCCAACATTGCAGCAATCCGCTGCTTCAATACTTCCTCATCCACATAACAATAATTTCGGAGTTCCTCAAGTTTATCCGTCGATAAATCGACATTTTCCTCGCTAAAGTTGTAGCTTTTAAAGATTCGCTGTTCTGTGGGTTTCCACATCGGTCTTTCCATCACCATTTGCACTTCCGGGTCGCCTTCTATCCAGATAAATTCCTCAGTTTCTGGAGGATTATCCACCACGGTAAGTGCTAATTTTTTAATTTGGGAAATCAGTTCTTTCACTCGCCTGTTCTCTGCGATATGCTGTTCTGCCAGCATTTTTCGCAACTGTTCGGCAAGACGATAATTAGAGTCAATAATTTTTTGGCTAGCTTTAATCAGACTGCGTTTAATTATTCGGAGTAGGGGATTTTTTTTACCCAAATCTTGAAGTTCTGGCAAGCCATATACCCCATCAATCATTTTTTCCAATTCTTCCTGTTTGGAAGGATCTGCCATAAAATTTCGGAAGGCATAGAAGCTACGCCCCTGATCGGATTTTCTAATTTCTTCATCCGCGTCAATTACCTGTGCGACAACTAACCCCTTTCCCCCCTCCTCTTTTAGCTGTGCCTTTTTCACTTTGTCCGTGATTGCTTTAAAATTTTGCTCGACTTCTCCAAAGTCAGCAAGCAGCCGACGCGCCACATCATTAGCTTTAAGAAACCACTCTTTGAGCTTAGCTTCGCTGTAGCGCTCAACCTCACCAGTTTGTTCGATGGTGTCGATTTCTTTCTGAATTGCTGCTTTTTGTTTTTCTAATTCCTCCAAACGCACTTCTGGATCTTCTGTACTTTTAGTGACAATTTCTTTGAGAAGTGCAAATATCTCTAAAAACTGGGATTCAGTGCCAATAAACTCTCTCCTTTTCAAATCTTCCAGCCAACCAATCGCCCGATTAGTACCCGGTGCAAGTTCAAAAACCGGATCGTCATTTTTTGTTAAATAATATTTCTTCAAGAACTGATGATCGCTATTGCACCAGGTGTCCAGGTAAGTTTGTGCTTTCCCACAATATCGTTCCGGTTCGTGTTCGCACAGCTTCTCTAAATAATTTTCAAGTTTTTCTACGAGTTCTGATTGGGAAACGGTAATCTGATTTGAAGACTTGAACTGGCGATACAAAAAACTGATAATTAATGGTGCGTTGTCAGTTCTTAAAAGCTTGAGGCTAGGCTCATTTTTTAATTCATATTCTATGCTGTCATGTTCCATATTTAAAAAATTAAATTAACAATTTAATTGTCTTAAAGATTGAGCTTAAGTATTTACAATTATGACTTATGAGTGCTAGTAAAATTATTTTACTAGCACTCATAAGTCATAATTGTTGAAACTTAAACCTCGGATGCCCGCAATTGTCCGCAGGCTGCATCGGCTTCTAAGCCGCGAGAATACCGCACGCTAACTGCAATTTTCTTTTCCTTCAAAGTCGCAACAAAACTGTTAATTCGATTGGGAGTCGGGCGCTTATATTCAGCTTCCTGAATCGGATTGTAAGGAATCAAATTGACGTGACACTGAAAACCGCGCAAGTGAGTTGCTAACTCGGCTGCGTGTTCCGGTAAGTCATTCACACCTGCTAAAAGTACGTATTCAAAACTCAATCTCCGCCCAGTCGATCGCACATATTCCCGACATTCTCCGATTAACTCACCCAAAGGATAAGGGCGGGCGCTAGGAATTAACTCTTCGCGCAATCTTTGATTAGAAGCGTGGAGGCTGACGGCGAGGGTAACTTGCAGTTGATGTTCGGCTAGTTGGGTGATGCGATTGCGAATTCCTACTGTGGAAATCGTGATGTTTCGCTGTCCAATTCCTACATCTTGATTCAAACACTTGACAGCAGCTACAACATTATCGAAATTTAGTAGGGGTTCGCCCATTCCCATAAATACGATGTGGCTGACTCGGCGGCCAAAATCTTGCTGTACAGTCAAAACTTGATCGACGATTTCGTGTTTTTCTAAATTGCGCTTGAAACCGCCTTTTCCGGTAGCGCAAAAGTCGCAGCCCATCGCGCAGCCAACTTGGGCTGAGACGCACACAGTCAGTCGTTTATCGGTGGGAATGCCGACTGTTTCAATGATTTGACCGTCTGCCAATTTTAAGAGATACTTTACCGTGGCGTCTGGTGCGACCGATCGATAGTGAATGGTCGATCGCCCGATCGGGATTTTAGCAACAGTCTCGCGCCACTGTTTCGAGAATACAGAAATGTCAGAGATCGATCGTGCACCTTTCTCATAAATCCACTGGTACAACTGCTTTCCGCGATAAGCCGGTTGTCCCTGCTGCTGCACCCACTCCGTTAACTCAGCTAAACTCGCCCCCAACAAGGGCGGAATTTTACCCGACTCAACAGCCAAAGCAGCAGTCTTGCGAGACTGATTCGCACCCTTGGAATTACCAGAAGAGTACACCTGAGAAACGGAAGTAGGAGACATAAGTCATCAGAAAATTTAAAGCCACCCTCTATATTAAAACTTCTAGACCAAACCTGCCGTTAATCCTCCAGAAGGCGAAGTCTCGATCCCCCTAAATCCCCCTTAAGAAGGCGGACTTTGAGAATAATCCGCTTCCCCCCTTTTTAAGGGGGGTTAGGGGGGATATTATTGTGGACTCACAAAGAAAACTCCAGACACAAATGTCCCCAACAAAGTTAATTTTTGGCAAAATTCCCCAAATATCGCGTGTAAATGACCGCCGCCCCCTAAAATAAACTCTGGAGTTTGTTAAAGGGTATGCAATCTGACTGCTTTCCATCACAATTAATGCAACTTTTATGGTGCTAAATATTCTGGCGCTGCCCTTAGCGTTTCAATTTACATCGCCGGGCCCAATTATCTTTGAACTTGGCCCCGTAGCCATCCGCTGGTACGGGCTGTTGATAGCTTCGGCCGTCTTGATTGGGGTCAGTCTGTCCCAATACTTAGCTCAAAAACGCCGCGTCAACCCGGAATTATTGGGTGATTTGGCAATTTGGCTGGTTTTGGGCGCTATTCCCTGCGCTCGAATTTATTACGTGGCTTTCGAGTGGCAGCAATACGCCCAGAGGCCTGAAGATATTATTGCGATTTGGAAAGGCGGAATTGCCATTCACGGGGCGATTTTGGGTGGGACGATCGCAGCTTTAATTTTTGCGAAAATTCAGCGAGTTTCTTTTTGGCAATTGGCAGATTTAATCGCGCCTTCGGCAATTCTCGGTCAGGCGATCGGACGCTGGGGAAATTTCTTTAACTCGGAAGCTTTTGGCAGTCCTACGGATTTGCCTTGGAAACTCTATATTCCGCCAAACAGCCGCCCGCCCGCCTACGCTAATTTTGAATACTTCCACCCCACATTTCTCTACGAATCCCTGTGGAATTTGACAGTATTTGGGTTGCTTCTGACTTTATTTTTTCGCGATGTGCAGGGCAAAATTAGCTTGAAAACGGGTGCTTTATTTTTGATCTATATCGCGGCTTACAGTTCCGGTAGAGTCTGGATTGAAGGGTTGCGGACTGATAGTTTGATGTTCGGGCCGCTGCGGACGGCACAGATGGTAAGCTTGACTGGGATTGTGTTAGGGTTGGGCGGGTTAGCTTGGCTTTATCTGCTCGATCGACCTTTACCCGATGTTGTCTCTCCCAATAGCGATCGGGCAAAGATCACTCCGAAATTGCCAGAGGATCAATAAAAAACCCCAGAGAGGTTAGTCTCTAGGGTTCAAAACCAGGGTGCATCTACCATCTATTACTTCCAACCAAAATAGGTGTGCCCGGAAGACTGAATAAATTTAGGAAATTTTTTAGCAGCAATGAGTTTGACAGAGATTGAAGCCCTAATTCCAGGGGTATACATTGTAGGTGCAGGCCCGGGAGACCCGGATTTGTTGACTGTTAAGGCTCAAAAATTACTGGCTGCAGCCGATGTCATATTATTTGCTGATTCCTTAGTCCCAGAGCAAATTTTGCAGGGGGTACGCGGGGATGCTGAAGTGATCCAAACTGCGGATAAGACCCTCGAAGAGATTGTACCTTTGATGGTGCAACGAGTGCGCGATGGTAAAAGCGTCGTCCGCCTCCATTCCGGTGATCCCTGTCTCTACGGGGCCGTCGGGGAACAAATGCAAGCTTTGGCCTCCGAGGGAATTGCTTTTGAGGTAATCCCAGGAATTAGCGCTTTCCAACTTGCGGCGGCTAAACTTAAAATTGAGTTGACAGTTCCGGGAGTTGTGCAGACAATTATTTTGACGCGAATTAGCGGCAGAACTGAAGTACCGGAACGCGAAGAATTGGCGACTTTAGCGGCTCATCAAGCGAGTTTGTGCCTGTATTTGAGTGCCCGCCATGTCGAAAAAGCTCAAGCTAAATTGATGGAACATTACCCATCTGATTTGCCTGTAGCGATTTGTTATCGGTTGGGCTGGCCCGATGAAAAAATTGTGCTAGTTCCCCTTGACAAAATGGCAGTTGCTACCCGCGAAAATAATTTGATCAGAACGACAATGTATGTGATTAGTCCGGCGTTGGGAAAATCAGCAGAAGGGCGATCGCGCTTGTACCATCCAGAGCACGATCGGCTTTTCCGACTCTCGAAGGAAGAAGGAAGAAGGAAGAAGGAAGAAGGAAGAGGGAAGAAGGAAGAAGGAAGAGGGAAGAAGGAGCAATTATGAAATAACCAATTACCAATTCCCCATTCTCAATTCCCCAATCTAAAATCTAAAAAGGAAGAAGGAAGAAGGAAGAAGGAAGAGGGAAGAAGGAGCAATTATGAAATAACCAATTACCAATTCCCAATTCTCAATTCCCCAATCTAAAATCTAAAAAGGAAGAAGGAAGAAGGAAGAGGGAAGAAGGAGCAATTATGAAATAACCAATTACCAATTCCCAATTCTCAATTCCCCAATCTAAAATCTAAAATCTAAAATCTAAAATCTCCATGACTGATTTAACTCGCAGACAATTTATCATTGTCACCGCATTAAGCGCCGGATTTACCTTAGCAGTTCATCCTATTGCGGCTGCCGTTATCAATACGGATGCTGCTGGTTTAGTTGCAGGTGAGGTAAAAATTCCCGTAAAAGACGGCTCAATTCCAGCCTACAGAGCAATGCCAGCCAGCGGCAGCAATTTTCCAGTAATTTTAGTAATTCAAGAAATCTTCGGAGTTCACGCGCACCTTCAAGATATTTGCCGCCGTTTGGCAAAATTAGGTTATTTAGCGATCGCCCCAGAAATGTTTGCCCGTCAAGGTGATGTTTCTAAACTCACCGAGGTTCAAGAAATTATTAGTAAAGTTGTCTCGAAAGTTCCTGACGCTCAAGTTATGTCCGATTTAGATGCAACTGTAGAGTGGGCACAAAAGTCAGGAAAAGGCAATACTAATAAGTTGGGAATTACAGGATTTTGCTGGGGTGGCAGAATTGTTTGGCTGTACTCTTCCCACAACCCGAAAGTCAAAGCTGGAGTGGCTTGGTACGGGCGTGTAGTTGGCAATTCTACGGCTTTAACTCCCAAACAGCCGATCGACATTGCAGCCAGTTTGAAAGTGCCCGTATTGGGGCTTTACGGTGGCAAAGACGAGGGAATTCCCAACGATACAGTCGAGAAAATGCGGGAAGTTCTCAAAACTGGCAGCAGCGGTTCCGAAATTGTGCTTTATCCAGATGCGCCGCACGCTTTTAACGCCGACTATCGCCCCAGTTACCGGAAAAAAGAAGCTGAGGATGGTTGGAAACGGATGCAAGATTGGTTTAAAAAGTATGGAGTTTCTTGACAGTTGTAAGCTGTTAATTTTGACTTAAAACTGGTTTGAAATACTCACCGGCTATCAGGCGCGGTGATTCTTGACGCTTCATAGGGTTCTGCTACCGGAGTAGTCTGACAATCCCTCTGCGCCCGTTTTGAGTCGTGGCGATTCCCCATCCCGACTTTTTGTATGTTCCTCGAAGCATTTTGATCTCTGTCTTGCTCAGTGCCACAACTAACACAAAGCACTGAACGAATAGACAAATCAATTTTGCCCCATTTAAAACCACAATCCGCACAAACTTGGCTAGTAAATTCCCACCTACTAATTACCTGAAATTCTCTACCAAACTTTTCAGACTTAGCCTCACAGAGAGTCCTGAATTCTCGCCATCCTTGCTGACTAATTGCCCGTGAAAGCTTCCGGTTTTTCACCATTCCTGATACATTCAAGTCTTCCAAAATAATCACTTGGTTTTCGTTGACTACTTTGGTTGATAATTTATGCAGGAAATCTTTGCGGGCATCGGCAATGCGGTTGTGCAACTTAGCAATTTTGATTCGGGTTGCGTTTCTCCTTTTAGAGTCTTTTGGTTGACGAGCTAATTTGCGCTGGAGTTTGCGAACTTTCCGGTCTAATTTTTTGTAGTTAGGGCTTTCGGCTTTTTCACCATTGCTCATCACTGCAAAAGTTTTAATCCCCAAATCGATTCCGATGCTTTGGTTTTTGGCATCAGAATGAACGGGTTGAACTTCTACCACAAAGCTTAGGAAATAACGATTTGCACAATCTTTGATTACCGTGACTGAGCTAGGTTCAGATGGAAGTTCTCTTGACCATATTGGGCTTACAATACCAATCTTGGCTAAATAGACACCGCCATTTTTTAGAGAAAAACCGCCAATCCTAAATCGGGCCGACTGGCTATTTGTTCTTTTCTTGAACTTAGGATAACCAACCTTACGACCTTTTCTCTTCCCCTTGCAGGAATCGAAGAAGTTTTTAAAAGCTGTTTCTAAGTCTGCTACAGATTGCTGTAGAGGAATATTAGAAACCTCGCTCAGCCAAGCTCTTTCTTCGGTCTTTTTCGCTTGGGTTATTACGATTTTTTGCAAATCAGACGAACTTGGTTTTTTTTCAGACTGTTTACAGAGAGCCAGACTGTCGTTCCAGACCATGCGGACGCAGCCAAACAGCCGAGCCAAGCTCTGTCTCTGTTCGGTCGTCGGATAAAATCTGTACCGGAATCTCGCCTTCATGGTTATACTGAATGTTGGTCTGTAAGTTTGATTATATATTGGTCTGTAAGTAATGACAACAGTTTACCGTCGCGAGCGCAATTCTGTTACACAACTTAAAATACACTTGGTATGTATAACAAAATATCGTCGGTCTGTATTCACGAGCGAAGGTCTTGATTTGATTGAAAAGTCGTTTCGAGAAGTAGCCCAAAAAATGAACTTTCAAGTGCTAGAGTTCAACGGGGAAGCCGATCATGTTCATACGCTGATCGAGTATCCGCCTAAATTGTCGATATCTCAAATAGTTAACGCACTCAAAGGTGTTTCCAGTCGTCGATACGGACAGGCTGGACACAAAAAACCCCACAAAGAAGCATTATGGAGTCCTAGTTATTTTGCTGTTTCTGTTGGGGGTGCGCCTTTAGAAGTTTTGAAAGAGTATATTAGAAATCAAGAAAAGCCGTCCTAGAAGGACGGGGCTTGTATCCCATTTTTCTTGGTCAAGTTTGGGCTCGAAAAAGGCAATATTAGCGAATAGCCCTGAAGACAGGTGGGTTTGTGGGCCCGACATTGGTAAACTGAGCGATGTAGAATTATCGATCGAACAGGTAAGCCCGTGCTAGACGAACAAGCTAAAAAGACCATCTTGCGGAAAATCCCTCACGGATTGTACATCTGCGGTGTCAAAGACGGGGAGGAAGTCAACGGTTTCACCGCTAGCTGGGTGATGCAATCTTCCTTTACCCCTCCCTTAGTTGTCAACTGCGTCAAGCAAGACTCCAAATCCCACGCCATGATCAAAGCCAGCGGTGTCTTTGCTTTGAGTTTCCTAGAAGCAGGGCAAAAAGAGTTAGCCCAGAAATTCTTCAAGCAGCAGCGCCGCGTTGGCAATAAATTTGAGGATGTAGAATTTTATCCGGGCGCGGAAACTGGTTGTCCGATTATCTCAGACTCTCTGGGTTACATCGAGTGCAAAGTTGTCGGGGCTGTGGAACACGGGGATCACACGGTTTATGTGGGAGAAGTTTTGGCTGCAGGCGTCCACCGAGAAGGCAATCCGTTGCTGCTAGAAAGCACCGGTTGGAATTACGGCGGCTAAAGACCTCTGGCAGTTGGCAACTGGCAGTTGTCAGTTGTCAGTTGTCAGTTGTTAAGGGAGGCGAGTTAAAATTAATAAAAAATCGGCGACAATTTTGTCGGCATTTTCTTCGGTCAAAATTGGTACGTGTACGAAAATACATTTGGTGCTAAGTTGAGAATCTGCAAGGTGTTTTAAAACTGCATAATACAGGGCTTCGCAAACAAATTTTCCGGCTTCGTGACTAATTTCGGTTGCAGCTAAATCAGCGACTAGCGGTTCGAGATTAACTGCGGTTTTCAGAATGTCGCTATCGCAGCAAGCGCAGGATTCTACGGTTAATTTTTGACGACTTTCGGCCATGCCGCAGCAGATAATAGTGTCGGGTTGGAGTTGATTGATTTGGGCGATCGCTAAATCAGGTGCTAGCTGGAAATCTACTGGCAGTTTCCTCAAAAAAGTCAGGGAATCAGGCAAAGATTTGATCTGGGAAATCTTGGCTAATAAGTCGTCGGAAGAGTTGGATTGCTGATGGGGAAGCCAAGTATCAAATGAGGTTAGCAGGATTTTGGTTGTCATAAATGATGGGGGATTGTTAACGGTTGACTGTTGACTAATGACTAATGACTGTTGACTAATGACTAATGACTAATGACTGTTGACTAATGACTAATGACTAATGACTAATGACTAATGACTAATGACTAATGACTAATTGTATGCAATAATACTGATATTGATAATATAAGGCAAGTAAGTCAATGTCTGTCATTGCAGTAGTAGACTATGACATGGGCAATCTGCACTCAGTCTGTAAAGGCTTGGAAAATGTGGGTGCAGTGCCAAAAATTACAGATTCTCCTGCTATAATCGAGCAGGCTGATGCGGTGGTTTTGCCGGGGGTGGGTTCGTTTGACCCGGCAATGCAGAATTTACGATCGCGCAATTTGATAGAACCGATAAAAAGGGCGATCGCCTCGGGAAAACCTTTTTTAGGCATTTGTTTGGGTTTGCAAATTCTGTTTGAAAGTTCCGAAGAAGGTGTAGAACCTGGATTGGGCGTTATTGCGGGAAAAGTGCGCCGATTTCGCTCGGAACCGGGTTTGACAATTCCGCACATGGGATGGAATCAATTGCAATTTACTCAGCCGAATTTGCCGCTGTGGCAAAATTTACCGTCTGATCCTTGGGTTTATTTCGTGCATTCTTATTATGTCGATCCAGTTGATTGGGAAGTGCGATCGGCAATTGTGACTCACGGCAGTCAAAACGTGACGGCGGCTATAGCTAAAGACAATCTGATGGCCGTGCAATTTCACCCGGAAAAGTCTTCGAGTACGGGATTGCAAATGCTGTCAAATTTTGTCAGTCTGGTGAGGGAAAAAGTACCTGCTTAGGTGGCATGAATCTTAAAAAAAACCCGGTAGATTGCCGAAACCGGGTTTGACATTTTTAAAACTGTTCTTCCTTCTTCCTGACATCCGTTACATCCGTTGCCGAACTTCCTTCTTTTTTCTTCCTGACATCCGTTACATCCGTTACATCCGTTACACAATCCGTTGCCGAACTTCCTTCTTCCTAAATGACTTTAAGAATCAGTGGCAATCGCCAAATCAAAACCCTGCCGGGACTCGCAACTCGCCCTACACCTTCGCGAGTCAGAGAAGCTTTATTTAATATTTGGCAAGGGACGATCGCAGATTGCAGATGGCTTGACATTTGTACCGGCAGCGGTTCGATGGGTGCAGAAGCTTTGTGTCGTCAAGCCGCGAGTGTCACTGGCATCGAACAGTCGGCGAAAGCTTGTGCGATTATCCGCGAAAACTGGGAGAAAATAGCAGACTCGTCCCAAACATTCCACATACTGCGGGGAAACGCGACGGCGAAGTTGGCGGCACTAGCGGGGCAGCAGTTCGATCGCATTTACTTCGATCCGCCCTACGCCAGCGACTTGTACGAACCTGTGTTAAACACGATCGCCAGCCAAGAAATGCTAGCACTCCTCGGCGAAATCGCGATCGAACACAGCCCGGAGCGATCGACACAAGCGATTTCCGGCCTAGAAATTTGCCGCCACAAAGTATACGGCAATACAGCATTAACCTTCTATACCCGCAGTGGCTGAGAGGCTCAAACCGCAGCAGCGTCACTCCTGCAGGCAAAAAGAAACCGGGTTTCCTGGCGTTGGCGCCCCCGGTACTAAAAGTTTTTCCATTGCGTAGAATACAAATTTTTCCGATGAAGTTAAGCTTGGTGCGTAGGTTGTCAGAGCAAGTTGCTTCAGCAATCGACGAAATAAATGGAGTTTAGGCTGAAAATAAAGACTTTCAGTTGTAACATGAACCCAAAGTGTGAGTGTGAATATTCCTAAAGGAGTGAATATGGTTCAGACACCTTCGCGCCCTCGTGGCAGCGAGTTTCCGGCTGCTAACTCGGTACAGCCAGTCAAACGCGATACGATTCTGCTGGGAGATAGCCTCCCCCTGCCCAATACCAAACTCTTCGGCACAGACGGCATTCGCGGGAAAGTTGGAGAATTGCTGAATGCACCCCTAGCCCTGCAAGTGGGCTTCTGGGCTGGACAAGTTCTACGGCAACATTCCTCCAACCAGGGGCCTGTGATTTTGGGACAAGACAGCAGGAATTCCAGCGATATGCTGGCAATGGCACTGTCAGCGGGTTTGACAGCCGCCGGTTTAGAAGTTTGGAATTTGGGCTTGTGTCCCACTCCCTGCGTTGCTTATCTGGCAAGCGTTTCGGAGTCGCTCGGCGGAGTGATGATTTCGGCTTCTCACAATCCCCCAGAAGACAACGGCATTAAATTTTTCGGCTCAAACGGCTCCAAGCTGTCGCAGCAGTTGCAGGAACAAATCGAAGCGGGAATCCGGGGGGCAAAGGTTCCAATTGCTAGCTTGGGTTTGGGACACCACTACCATCGGTCTGAGTTGGTTAAAGATTATGCCACTTCGCTCTGTGATTCGCTGCAACAGATGAATTTGGAGGGAATGCGGATAGTTTTGGATTTGGCTTGGGGGGCGGCTGCGGGTTTGGCGCCGGCGGTGTTCGCGCAAATGGGGGCGGATGTTATCTGTTTGCACGACTCTCCTGATGGATCTCGTATTAATGTTAACTGCGGTTCTACTCATCTCGACAGTTTGCAAGCGGCTGTTTTGGAACACAATGCCGATTTGGGATTTGCTTTTGACGGCGATGCCGATCGAGTTTTGTGTGTTGACAACCAAGGTCGAACGATTGACGGCGATTACATTCTTTATCTGTGGGGCCGGCAGTTACGGGACTCCGAACAGTTACCATCCAATTTAATTATTTCTACTGTAATGGCTAACCTCGGCTTCGAGCGAGCTTGGGAAGAATTGGGGGGCAAACTAACTAGAACCAACGTGGGAGATCAGTACGTTCACGCTGAAATGCAGCGCACTGGTGCGATGTTGGGCGGCGAACAGTCGGGACACATTCTTTGTCCGCATTATGGTGTCAGCGGCGACGGTTTGCTGACAGCTTTGCATTTGGCTTCGCTGGTGCGCCAGTCCGGGCAATCTTTGGCACAATTGGTAAGTGGCAGTTTCCAAACTTATCCGCAGTTGTTGCGAAATATTCGGGTGGAGGATCGCGAAAAACGCCTGAAATGGCACGAGTGCGAGGCAATGCAAAGTGCGATCGAACGTGCTACAACAGCAATGGGAGAACAGGGACGGGTTTTGGTTCGCGCTTCTGGCACTGAACCGCTAATGCGAGTTATGGTGGAAGCGGCCAGCGCCGAATTGGCTAATTTCTGGACTGAAAATTTAGTTTTAGCAGTTCAGCAACATATAGCTATCTGATGGAAATGGGGAATTGCTAAAACTTTTGAATTTTGAGTTTTGAGTTTTGAGTTGAAATCCTTTAAGTCAAAATTCATAAATCAAAATTTCTAACTATTAATTTCGAGTTTTAATCAACTTCTCCAAAAATAACGAGGGGGGCAGGCATCCTGCCTACCCTTAACTTTATTTTCACTCAATTGTGTGATGATGATTTCTGTTGTGATACCCACCTACAACCGCGAGCAACCTCTGCGAGAGACATTGGCTGATGCGATTGGGCAAAATTACCCGAATTTTGAAGTGCTGGTAATCGATCAAACTCGCACCCACGAATCGGAAACTCAAGTTTATTTAGAAGAATTGGCAAATGCTGGCAAAATTCGGTGGTTTCGGGTAGATTGGGCGAGTTTGCCGGCTGCTCGAAATTATGCAGTGCGACGCGCAGTTGGAGAGATTATTTTATTTATTGATGATGATGTACAATTGCCCAATGGTTTTTTGGCGGCTCACGCTGACAATTATTTAGAAAAACCCGATGTGGGATGTGTGGCGGGCAGGGTTTTTGACAGAATGAAACTGGATAATTCTGGAGGCGATTTGGCGATCGAATATTTGCCCTCAGAAGCTATGGATGCGGGCATTGCCTGGTATTTTATCGATTTGGTGCATACAGTAAAACCGCAGCAGGTGCTCTCGGCTAGAGGCTGCAATATGTCATTTCGCCGGCAGGTTTTTGCCGAGTGCGGGCTGAGGTTTGACGAGCGGTTTGCAGGGAGTGCGGTGCGGGAGGAGTCGGATTTTTGTTTGAGATTGCGATCGACTGGCATGAAAATTTGGTACGATCCCAATGCGTGTTTAGTTCACTTGGGGGAAGAGAGCGGGGGCTGTCACGATGTCAGCACGCGATCGATCGAATATCAAGTCACATTTTATCACAACCATTTCCTCATGGGATTGAAAAATTTAACAGCCTTTCAATGCCTGCGATTTTTTGCCAAACTGTTTGACTGCCACGTTTTGGGAAATCCACCTTGTTATAAAAGCCACTCGCCCATTAAAATTATAACTAGATTTGCTTTTTATATCCTGGGTTTTCTCAGTGCTATAAATACCCTAATTCAATCTCTGTGGAATGATGGACAAACTTACACCCATCAAGACAAGATTAACGCTCAATAATTCCCAATTCCCAATTCCCAATTCCCCATGCCCCATTCCCAATGCCCAATGCCCCATTCCCAATGCCCCATGCCCCATTCCCAATGCCCAATGCCCAATGCCCCATGCCCCATTCCCCATTCCCAATAAATGAGAATTCTCGTGGCTAGTCACACCTATATTGTGGACATTAATCGGGAAAAATTCAAGATATTAGCCAACCTAGAACCCGATATTGAAGTAACAGTTGTAGTGCCGCAGCGTTGGAAACCCGGAGGCGTACAAAATAAAATTATAGAAACCCAATTTTATCAAAAAGGCTCTTTTAAAGTAGTCCCCCTCTCCAACTTTAGTCAAAACAATCAAGGATTACTAACTTTTGGTATAGATTTAATTGAAGTTCTGCAAAAAATTAAACCGCAGATAATTCAAGTTGAACAAGGTGCAAAATCTCTCGCTTGCGCTCAGTTGATTTTACTAAATAAACTGCTCAAACTGCAAGCAAAAAATATATTATTTACTTGGTGGAATCTGCCTTATCAATTGAAGTGGCCCGTTTCAGTCTTAGAAAATTACAATCTTCAGCACACCGACGGAATTATTGCAGGCAACCTAGATGGAGCAAAAATTTTGCGGCAGCGGGGCTATCAAGGTGCGGTAAAAGTAATGCCACAACTCGGAGTAGATGAAGCTTTGTTTCGCCGCACTGGTAAAGACGCTGATTTATCGCGCAGGTTCGGTATTGAACCGACCGATTTTGTGGTAGGATTTGTAGGGCGATTTGTCGAAGAAAAAGGATTGTTGACTTTAGCTGAAGCCTTGGCCGGGTTGAAAAAAAGCTCTTGGAAGTGGCTGTTAGTAGGACAAGGAAAATTGCGGACGCACCTCGCCGAAAAATGTATTGAATGGGGAATCAGCGACCGAATAATCTGGGTAGAAAGCGTTTCCCACGAAGAAATTCCCCCTTACATTAACTTAATGAACTGTTTGGTATTGCCCTCGCAAACCAGCTATAAATTCAAAACTTTGACCACGGTGGGCTGGAAAGAACAATTCGGTCACGTTTTAATTGAAGCGATGGCTTGTCACATTCCGGTTATTGGTTCCGACTGCGGGGAAATTCCCCACGTCATCGGCGATGCGGGGTTATTATTCCCAGAAGGAAATGCAGGGGTGTTGCGAGAGTGTTTGCAGAAATTGATGGAGCGGCAGGAGTTGGCGGCCGATTTGGGCGATCGGGGTTATCATAGAGCGATGAGCAATTATACAAATAAAGCTTTAGCTGAGCAGTTATTGGACTTCTACAAAGAATTGTTGTAACTTTTAGCAGTATAATGCAAGTGTTAAATAAAAACTGTAGTAAATGTCTATTCCTTCCGAGATACGCTCTTTGGTTGACGAACTCTACCAGGTACTAGACGATAGCGATCGCCAAGCAACGCAGGGACTTTTTGCACTTAGAAGAGCAATGTCTCTTTTTCCCCAGAATGAAATACTGATGCAATACTTTTCTTCGATCAGTAATTTTCAATTCTGCGTATCAGGTGTTCGCTTACAAGCAGAGCACATTGTGGGCAATGTATTGATGGCTGGTGTGCCCGATGAAGATGTTCAAAAAGCAGGAGATTATTTAGCAGCCTTGCTACATATGGCTCCTGAATCGAGAATTATGATTGACAAAGTAGTTGAGAGATTAGAAGCATTGCAATGAAACAATTACCAGATGAAAGCCTACTGCTGGAAATTCTTGAAATTGTGAAAGCTGCGGAAGCAAAAGCCAGTGAAATGTATGAATTTTCCAAGACAATGGCTCACAATACCCAAATTACAGCAACAAAGAGAGAGGAAGCTGAACAGCTAGACGGGCAGCCTTTTGCAGATAATTAAATTTGTAATGGGAGATGTTGGTATGTTGATTTAAATAACTATCCCCCATGCGGATTCTCCAAATTATCCCCTCAATTTCCCTCGTCTACGAAAGTTGCAGGGCTTACGCATGGGGCGGCTAGAAACCCGGTTTCTACAACTTTCTCCCTCATCAATCAGGAAGAAAACTGTTAAGTTCTTCGACTAGCAAATGTACTGTTGTTGAAGGATTGTCCGTTTCAGGATTGGGGCGATCGTATTCCTGTAAAAGCCGTTTTGCGTGTTTAATTGCATCCTGCTGTCTGTCTTTTAGTTCCTCATAAATCGTCTCGCTGTTTTTCTTATACTCGTGTCCCAATAACTTGGTTAGCATATTTTGATAATCTTTGCGAGAAATTCCCGTATTATAAAAATGGAAGTGCAGCAAATACCACAATTCAAAAGCATCATTTGAATAAGCTACGTCAATGCCGTTATTTCTTGCAAGAGTTATGGCTGAATTAAAATTTTGCGAGTCGTTAGGATTTTTAGGGTTTTTATCGCGATCGAACACGCACCAAAATCGGTCTTTTTCGTCGGATTCTGTGTCGTTTTTTAACTCAATAGCTTTTTCTACTAAACTCTTCGTATTTTTTCCTTCTCCTTGGAGATCCAGCTTAATTACATTTGTGTCTACCGGGAAACTTCTAAAATAGTCGGGTTCTGTTTTCTCACCTTCGCACACGATTAAAAACCATCTTCTACTTTTATCTTTTCGATTGTAGTAATCAATCTTGCTTCTAGACGAACTTTTTTTACTCATGAAGTTCACCTATTAGTTCTTTAAAATTACCAATAAAAGGGATAGCGCCATACTTGCCGATAATGTAATCGCGCTCGAATGAGGCATCTTTTCCGACTTTATACTCTACCAAAGAGTACAAATCAGTAGCGCCTTTGTTGTCTTTTTCGGTAAACCATATTTGATCTTTGCGAAAACTTTTACTACTGAGCAAGTTTGTGTCGTGTGTAGTGAATATAAGCTGTGCGTTGTGCGGATTAGTCTCGTTAGAATTGAATAAGCAGATTAATTCGCGAGTAATCAGCGGATGCAGTCTGGCATCAAGTTCATCAATTAATAAAATTTTTCCTGTTCTTAAAGTATCCAGGAGAATGCCTGCTAATGCAAATAGTTTGTTTGTCCCCTCGGATTCGTGCGTTTCGATATCAAATAATTCTATAGCAGCCTGTTTCCCATCAGCATCATATTTCCGGTGAACTGTTTTCACGCCTACTTCATATATACCGAACATAGCGGTTTTCTGGGAAATATACTTTTTGATTTGAATATCAGCAATCCCTAAGTCTAATTTTTTGATGAATTCAATAATATCATGTCGGTAGCGATCGTTCTCAAAAGACTCTAAAGTTTCCTCGCGGTATTGTGTATCTTGCAAGCCTGATATCAATTGCAAAGTTTTACTGAACCACAGCAATATTTTGCCAGAAATTTTACCATTAAATTGTGCGACTACAGAAAGAAATAAAGCATTACTTCGGGTTTTATCGCTAATGCCTTGTCCCTCTGGGAAATCATCTAATATATAATTATCAAAATCCCGTTCAAAAAGCATTTTTTCTTCACTGTTATCAGCTTGAAAGAGCCACTCAGAAACAACTTCCCGCGCGTTCACCTCAAAACCGTACCTAAAAGTTTTGCCTTCGAGTAGAAAAACGATTTCAAAGAAAGACGGCTCTTTTTCTGTCTCCGTACTTAGCCTGAATGCTTCAATATCGATCGCGTCTGAAACTTGCGTTTCTTTGGATGAGTTGAGGACAAACCATTTCATAAAGTTAATAGCAGCAACAATGTTGCTCTTACCACTGGCGTTAGCTCCATAAATAGCAGCACTTTTGAGTAAGCTTAACTTATCATTAATTGGGAATACATTATTTTCATCCAGCTCTTTGTCTTCCTCAGTAATTGACGAGGCTACCATGCTGAGGGTGACAGTTTCTTTAAAAGATTTGTAGTTGCCGACGCTGAATCCAATCAGCATAACTTGCCTCCGATCGCCTAAATTAGTATAACGTGCAAATTTTGCAATTCTTTCTATGATAACACAACCAGCTACCTCAGCTAACAGGAAGTGCTAACCATGCGAATTATTCAAATTATCCCCTCAATTTCCCTCGTCTACGGCGGGCCGAGTCAAATGGTACTCGGACTTTCTGCGGCCCTCGCTTCCCAAGGCATTGATGTCACAATTATCACCACAGATTCTAACGGAGATATCGGTCAACTTCCCTTAGATGTTCCTCTAAATCAACCAATACAACAAAACGGCTATCAGATTATTTATTTCCGCTGTTATCCGTTTCGTAGATATAAGTTTTCTCTCTCGTTATTGCAGTGGTTGAATCAAAATGCGCGACAATTTGACCTCGCTCACATTCACGCTCTTTTCTCGCCAGTAACTACCCTCGCTGCTACAATTGCTAGATATCACAAGTTGCCATATATTATGCGTCCCTGCGGTATGCTTGACCCCGCCGACTTGCAGAAAAAAAAGCGCTTGAAACAGATTTATGCCACGCTTTTAGAACGCCCTAATTTAGCAGGGGCAGCCGCAATTCACTTCACAAGTAAAGAAGAGGCTAAAATCTCAGAAAGATTTGGTTTGGGTAGCACAGGCAAGATGCCCGTGCCACAGGATTTGGACTTCACAGGCAAGATGCCTGTGCCACGGGATTTGGACTTCACAGGCAAGATGCCTGTGCCACGGGATTTGGACTTCACAGGCAAGATGCCTGTGCCACGGGATT
>NZ_JAUBTL010000016.1:0-73186 GCF_036702475.1 Microcoleus sp. D2_18a_B4 | reverse complement strand
TGGTGATTCCATTGGGGGTGACAGCAGGTTTGTTTCCTAAGAGATTGCGAGAATCTCAAGTGCCAATTATCTTATTTATGTCGCGAATTGAACCGAAAAAAGGGCTGGATTTGTTAATTCCAGCATTAGAAAGTATTTTGGCATTGGGCATAGAGTTTCACTTTATTTTAGCTGGTTCAAATCCCCAAGATGCTGATTATGAAACACAAATTAAAGTACAAATTCAGAATTCAAGCTTAGCAAAATACACAACAATAACTGGCTTTGTGAGCGGTGATTTAAAAGTTGAACTATTGACAAAAGCCGACTTATTTGTATTGCCTTCTTATTACGAAAACTTTGGCATTGCTGTAGCAGAAGCGATGGCCGCCGGTGTACCTGTCGCCATTTCCGATCGCATACATATTGCGGAAGACATACAGCAAGCAGAAGCTGGTTGGGTGGGGCCTCTGGAAGTAGGGGCGATCGCCAATTCAATCAAATCAGCACTTCTGAATCCACAGGAGCGCCAACGGCGGGGATTGAACGGCCAAGAGTACGCAAAAAAGCATTATAATTGGGAGGCGATCGCCCAACAAACCATCGATGCTTACCAGGAGATTTTGTCATCTATAGCAGAAGGAAGAAGCAAGAAGGAAGTTCGGCAACGGATTCTGTAACGGATGTAACGGATGTCACGGATGTCAGGAAGAAGGAATAAGGAAGAAGGAAGAAGCAATAAAATCAATCGTTTCAGCCATTAACAACGTCCTAACCGTCTTGGCGGTTGCTATATTGACTAATGCAACAGCCATTTACCTTCTGCTTCTTCGCCTGCTGCGAGTTCTTGTACTGCTGCTATCAGAACTTGCAGGCGAGATTTTTTCATCGCTGCTATTTTAGCTGCAATACTTGTCAACAAAACTCTGCAATCCTGCCTGATATCCTGCTCCTACCGCCTGAAATCTCCACTCTCCATTCTTTCTATACAAACGACCAAATTCTACAGCAGTCTCTCGCGAAAAATTCTCTTTTAATTCATAGCGAACCAGTTCGCTTTTTGTATCCAAATTGGAAACTTTGATAAAAGCATTTTTGATATTGCTAAAATTTGCATTAATTTTATCTGCTTCGTGAATAGTGACAACAAAAGTTATTTCCTCAATTTCAGGATTAACTCTTTCTAAGATAACGCCGTAAATAGTCTTATTTTCTTGACTTCGGTTGTTTTTGTCAGGAATCGATTGCAGTACCGAACTGTCAAAGGATTGCAAATTATTGTAAAAGATAAAATATTTATCGTTAGGTATTTTGCCGTCAGCACCTAGCATAAACGCCGAGACATCTATCTCGTAGCTTTGTCCTGCCTCTGTCACCTGCCAACCGAGGGCGATCGCCATTTTTTTTAAACCGGGCGCTTCTTTAGAAATATTAAATCTCTCACCCTTACTTAATTGCATTGCCATCTGCTTATTTGTTAAACATCAAACTTTATAGCGTTAATGTTAATATTAAGTGGGACAATAACTTTTCTTCTTTAAGAAAACTTAATATTTGGTCTCTAATAGTTGGCATAATTAAAAATATGTGCTATTGCTCTCCGAATTTATTGAGATTTACTGAGAGAGAATTACGTAAGCAAAAACCGGGCTTTCTAAAAAACCCGGTTTCGGCAATTGAACTTAATTTGACTCTAATTTTGAGCATTTTCAGAACTAGGTGGCAGCGTCACAAAATTACCAAAAGCTCCAACCGTTTGATAGCTTTTTTTGCCCAGTTCAGTTGTATAAATGCTGACAACGCCTAAATTCTGACGCTGCGTTGTATTGTCGAGCAAGCTTTCGATCGTGCCCCGCTGCGAAGTCAGCAAATTCTTGCAACTGCCGATCAAAGTATCTGTAATGCCGCCCAAAGCTTTCGGCACGCGAGAATCTTTGCACACAGTGCTTTCCAACTCGTTTTGGAGTACGCCGGAAGCATAAGTTAGGTATTGATCTCTCCCAGGATTTGTAAATGCCATGCCGGCAGCCAGAAGAGTCAGGGCGAGCGCCACTTTTCCCACATTGCCGAAAAAATTAGAAGTTGGCTTGTTAGTATTCATTGCGTTATCAATATTCATTTTTTTTAGCCCCGTTGATTTATAAGCTTCTCTTGATTTAAACTACACCTCCTCAGAAACAGATTTCCGAAAGGAGGGGACAGTTTTTAGATTGGAGGCCAGTTGCGAGTAAGTCTCTCACTGGTTTACCTTCCTTTTACGTTTCCCCCTCCCTCAAATCCGGTAAATCTTCAACAAAACATTTAGCTGGTTCCTAGGCTCTGCCTGGGAACCGAGATCCAGAGGCTCTGCCTCGCTGATCCTCGCTTTGGAAGAGGCAGAGCCTCTGGATCTGCATCCCCAGGCAGAGCCTGGGGACGAGGAGCCTAGATTGGAAGAGGCAGAGCCTCTGGATGTGCATCCCCAGGCAGAGCCTGGGGACGAGGAGCCTGGGGACGAGGAGCCTGGGGACGAGGAATTTAAACTTAGTTTCGCTTTGATTTTTGCCGATCGATCTCCCGCTGCAACTCTTCAATCTGACGGCGCAAAGCCTCCGTCTCGCTGTTAGGCGTTTGGGACTTCACATCAACCGCACCCTCAGCTACAGCCCGCTTGTAGTTCCCCAGCTTAATTTGGCGGTATTCCTCGGAACTTGCCCAGTCTCGCAAATACCGCAGGCGTTCCACCGGGAAAGGGTGACTCAGCATCACACCTTGGCCGCCGTTGTAAAGTAAAAACTTATACACTTGGTTGAGATTGTCTCGATCGAGCTCTTGATAGTTGTCAGACTGGCGGATAAATTCTTGCAAACTGCATTGGTCAGCATATTTACTGCTAACTCCCGCAAGTTTCATCATCGTCTTCATCACACTGTTCAAGTCATCCGTCACCAACAAAGCCGCCCGGTCTGCCGATAATTCCGCCTTGCGCCGCCACTCGTAAAAAGCGAAAATTAAACCGCTACCGACCATATTTCCCAGCCCGAAAGTCATCTCGCCAATTGTCGAGGCGACGCTCATCGCCCACATCGCCATTTGATTTAAAGTTGGATGACCGCATTTAATGTGTCCCAACTCGTGAGCCAATACTACCCGAATTTCTGGCTCTTCCAATAAGTCTAAAAGACCAGTGTTTAATACTACATAAGGCTGGTTTTTTCCCAGGGCATAGCTGTTAACTGAGGGATTCTGAGAAACAAACAAACCCGGTTCGGGAAAAACATCTAAATCCTGCAAGCACTCCCGAAATATATGATAAATGCTGGCATATTGGCGGGGCCCGACTTGAATGCTATTTCCCATTAGGTAAACGAATTGCGGTCGTTCGTAGACAAATTCTACAAATTTGCTGGCAATTAAGTCAAATCCAGGCACGCTGCGTAACGCTTCCTCAGCTTGGCGATCGAGGGGATGCTGAAATGCTTCGCTAGAAATTCCCGTATAAGTAGGCATAGTTGTTGCAAAAGTTACATTTAAGATATCAGTAATGCCATCGCTGCGGGTGCTAGCTGGCGCCTGACTTATCAATCTTATCTTGACAAATATTGAACTGTTGTAGAACAGGCCGGAAAGCCTGTTCAAATTAGCGTTAAAATTGTGATTCTGGTACAGGCGCGATCGACAAACATCTTTCACAGTGCCTGTGTATCGCCTCACCCAAAAATTGGAACGTGCAAAAATGGCTATCCTGCAACTCGAAAACGGTACAACCTACACTCAACAAAGCGACATTACCCGAGAACTCGCTTCCTTAAACATTCAACTCAACCGCTGGCCCGTGGGTGACAGCGCTGAAATTCAAAATTTGTTAGCTAAAGATGCTCTTGACGACAATCAAAAAGAGCAAGTGTTGCAAGCCCTCGACAGTTACTTTCAACAGTTGTCGGAAAGTGCAGGCTATCAGGATCGCGACTTAATTGTACTGCACCCAGACATTCCCAACCTCGACACCTTGCTGTCCAAATTCAACAAGTGCCACATCCACGCCGATGATGAAGTCCGCTATATCGTAGCAGGGGAAGGCATTTTCGGCTTCGTGCGGCCCGACGGCAGCCAAGTCGAACTCACAGTGCAGCCAGAAGAATTTATCAACGTGCCGGCGAATACAGAACACTGGTTTTATTTGACAGCATCCCGGAAAATTAAAGCGGTTCGCTATTTTACCACCAAAGAAGGCTGGACGCCGGAGTATACCGATACGGAAATTCGATCGCGTTTAGCTGCTGTTTGAACAGAGATGTTGCACCATTCTCAATAAGCTTTTTATGAACAGGCAAGATGCCTGTTCCACAAAGAGTGAATTTTATTGTGGAACAGGCATCTTGCCTGTTCTTGAGAATGATGCAAGATGTGAGTTTCGATGCGTAAGTCCCGCAGTTGGCGGTTGGCAGTTGACGGTTGACGGCAATCTTCCAATCATCTAAAAATCCTCAAATCCCGCATCAAATTTTGTGGTTTGAAGATTGCAATATGCTCAAAGCAACCGCCTCCGCCACCTTAATCCCATCAATCCCAGCCGACAGGATTCCACCCGCATATCCTGCACCTTCCCCAGCAGGATAAAGACCTTCTGTATTCAAACTTTGATAATCTTCCTTGCGTTTAATCCGAATTGGTGAAGAAGTGCGCGTTTCCACACCAGTCAAAACCGCATCATCCATCGCAAATCCTTTAATCTGTTTGTCAAAAGCCGGAAGTGCTTCGCGGATAGCTGCGATCGCATAATCTGGCAAACTTTCGCTCAAATCTGTCATCACAACTCCCGGCGTATAAGACGGCTGCACACTGCCTAGCGCCGTGGAAGGGCGATTCGCCAAAAAATCACCCACAAGCTGCCCAGGGGCGTTGTAAGTGCCACCTCCTAACTCAAATGCCCGTTCTTCTAGGCGACGCTGAAACTCAATTCCCGCTAAGGGATGACCGGGATAATCCTCCGGCGTGATACCCACCACAATCCCGCTGTTAGCATTGCGTTCATTGCGAGAATATTGACTCATCCCATTAGTAACAAGTCGCCCCGGTTCTGACGCAGCCGCTACTACCAAACCACCGGGACACATACAGAAACTATATACAGAACGGCCGTTTTGGCAATGGTGAACCAGTTTGTAATCGGCTGCACCCAAAAGCTTATGGCCCGCGCGATCGCCAAAACGACAGCGATCGATCGTAGTCTGCGGATGTTCCACCCGAAAACCAATGGAAAAAGGTTTAGCCTCGATGTAAACCCCGCGCGAAAACAACATTTCAAAAGTATCGCGGGCGCTGTGTCCCACCGCCAGAACTATATAATTACTAGCAATATATTCTCCACTGGCGAGGGTAAGTCCCTGCACTTTTCCATTTTCGATGTGGATATCTTCTACACGAGTTTGAAACCGAATTTCTCCGCCTAATGATTCAATTTGGGCGCGAATACTTTGGACAATTCCCACCAGTTTGAACGTGCCAATATGCGGTTTATTAATATATAAAATTTCCGGTGAAGCTCCCGCATTCACAAGTTCCGCCAGCACCTTGCGTCCATAATGCTGAGGATCTTTAACTTGGCTGTAGAGTTTGCCATCGGAAAAAGTACCCGCACCACCTTCGCCAAACTGGGCGTTAGATTCTGGGTTAAATTCTGCTTTTTTCTTCCAAAATCCAAAGGTATCAACCGTGCGATCGCGCACTGCTTTTCCGCGTTCTAAAAGGATGGGACGAAACCCCATTTGTGCCAGCATCAGACCTGCAAACATACCGCACGGCCCTGTACCAATCACAATGGGGCGAATCGTCAAATTGCTGGGGGCTTTGGCTACATAGCGATAACTCGTGTCTGGTGTTACCATCACATGAGGATCTTTTTTGAAGCGTTGGAGAAGTTGCTTTTCCTGTGTCGTCTCTACATCCACAATATAGACAAGGAGGATTTCTGCTTTTTTACGAGCATCGTAGCTGCGCTTGAAGATGGAATAGCCGAGTAATTCTTCGGGGGGAATTTGCAGCTTTTTGAGAAGGGCATCGGCGATCGCATCTTGAGGATGATCTAGGGGGAGTTTTATTTCGGTTATTCTTAACATATAGTGGAAGGAAGAAGGAAGAAGGAAGAAGGAAGAAGGAAAGAGGAAGAAGGAAGGAAGAAAGAAGAATAAAAATCCCGAACAGAAGTATTATAACTATTTAACCGGAGATCCTACGGGCGATCGTCCTCGGTCGATCAATTTTTAATTTTTGAGTGGATAATTGAAGAAGCGTTATAATAAACAAAAAATTAAGTTTTGTAAAGACCCTTGACTGCAACATTTACACCCAAAAACAGCCGCACCTGGCACGCTCTCAACCCCCTGTGGCAAGGAGCCGAAGACGCAGTACAGAAGGGTTTGCCCCACACCAAGCTCGCACCGGCGTGGCAAATACTGCTCCTGGGTGACGGTTCCCCCACCCGTCATCTGCAACTGCTGACAGGGGAACCCACAGAAGTAGATGTGATCGATATGTCTTTAGTGGGTGAAGACGCAGACGGCGCGCCCCAGCAACTTGTCGCCGTTCCGGGGCCGCGCCTGCGCCGCCAAGTGTGGCTGCGGACTGCTTCGGGACAGCGCTTGGCCTATGCGACTTCTTGGTGGGAAGCGAGTCATGTAGATGAATATTTACAAAATAAATCTTTGCCAATTTGGGCTAGTTTAGCGAGGCTGCGGACAGAATTGTATCGCGATGTGCAGGGCATTTATTGCGGTAATTCGGTGGCTTTGGAGTCAGCTTTTGAACAGTCGGGGCCTTTTTGGGGGCGACACTATTTGTTTTGGCATCATGGTAAGCCCTTGACTCTGATTTATGAGGTTTTTTCTCCTTATTTAACTAAGTATTTGGGGCCGATGCAATTGGATGTGGATTGAGACTCAGATATTGCACCATTATCAAGAACAGGCAAGATGCCTGTTCCACAAGAAAATTCACTCTTTGTGGAACAGGCATCTTGCCTGTTCATAAACAGCTTATTGATAATGGTGCAAAATTTCAGTTGAGATTGAGTTCTTGCACGATTATCAATAAGGCTTTCAGGGCGGGCTAGAAGCCCAACCCCTACTCCCCACAAGAAAATTTATCCGATTATGGAACAGGCATCTTGTGGCTTTCAGGGCGTTGCTCTGAGCAACGCCCCACAAGAAAATTTACCGATTGTGGAACAGGCATCTTGCCTGTTCTTAAGAATTGTTCCGCCGAAATTTCACTCGCAAACCGTCGCGGGGATGCGGAGTCGGTACTGTGATCAAATTCAAATCTTGATCCGGTAAAAGTTCCCATTCAAACTCCCGAACAATCTTTGCCGCAAATAACTTCATCTCTAACCGGGCAAATTCTTTGCCCAAACATTCTCGCAAACCTCCACCAAATGGCACGTAACTGAACGGTTTAGCCGATCGATCGGAGCTAAATCGATCGGGGTCGAATCGATCGGGTTCGGGATAAACGGCGCTATCCTGATGCGTCTGATTGATTTGATAAAGTACCATCCAACCCTTGGGAATTTCGTAGCCGCCGAACTCGCAAGCATTAATTACCTGCCGAAAGCCGCCTCCCACTGGCGGAACCAACCGCAGCACTTCTCGCAGCACCTGTTCTAAATAAGTCATTTCTTTGAGCTGTTCCAATGTTAGCGGTTCGGTAGCGGGGAACTGCTGCTGTTCGGCGCGGACTTTGGCCATCACATCGGGATTTTGAGCTAGCAGAAGACAAAAAGAGGCGATCGCCGAAGTTAAAGTTTCGTGTCCCGCAAACAACAGCAACAGCACTTGATCTTTTAACTCCTCCAAACTCAAACTATTTCCCTCGTCATCGCGAGCCGAAATCAGCAAACTCAAAGCATCATTGTCGCTAGGGGTTCCTTGCTGGCGATCTATAATAATCTTTTCAAGTTCTGCCAACAGCAGCTTTCGGCACTTTTTCGCCTTGCCAAACTGACTCCAAGGCACATCTAAAGGAATGGAAAATAAACCATTGCACCACGTTTCAAAATAATGTCCTAGCGCCGTTTCCGAACCATTATCAATCCCTACTAACAACTTACCCGCAACATCAAAAGTATAATTCCTCAGTTCGGGATACCAAGTCATGGTTTCCATTCTGGCCCATTTTTCCAAATAGCGCTGAGTGATATCTTCCATCTCGCCGATGTAGCCTGCCAGAGCTCGCGGCCCAAATGCTTGGTACAACAACTTGCGGCGATTTTGGTGGTTAGCACCCGTTTGCAACGCCAAGGAAAGTGGCCCTAAAAGCGCTTTCGTGCTGGCAGGCCAAGTCACAGCAAAATATTGGTTTTCATTGCTTAAAACAAACAAATTAGCCTCTTGGCCACACACAAACACGGTAGGCTGTCCGAAAATGCTGGTTTTGAAAAGGGGCCCGTACTGCTGGTGGCGTTTTTTGGCAAATTGGGAATCTTGCAAAAAGTTGATAGTATCGCCAATTAGGGGTAAACCGAAACTGCCGGGAGGTAATGCCATTTTAGATTTTAGATTTTAGATTTTAGATTTTTAATATCATATCAATTTTAGTTGGAGGGTGGGCAATACGCAGCAGACAAATTTCTGGTAAAATAACTTTTCTCTGTGTGTAGCCTGTAGGGTGCGTCAGTCTTAAGGTTACTACAAAAATTTGTGGTTTTTCCAACTGACGCACCTTAGTCTTTTTGCCGACCAACCCATTTAACTTTCTGTCCTTTTAATCGGAATTTCGATTATAAATTCAGTGCCTTTTCCCACCACCGAGAAACACTTAATTTCACCTTTATGTTTTTCGACAATAATTGAATGGGAAATCGCTAAACCCATCCCCGTTCCCGAACCGACCCGTTTTGTAGTATAGAACGGGTCAAATATCCGCTGCTTGACTTGATCTGTCATACCTGCACCGTTATCAGAAATTCTAATCACAGCGAGACTACCTTTTACCTCTGTACGAATGCGGATAATTCCCGGATTTTCAAGCGATTCTTGTAAAACGTCAATAGCGTTAGCGATAATATTCATAAACACTTGATTCAACAGTCCAGCGTAGCACTCCACCAGTGGCAATTGTCCGTATTCTTTAACGAGTTGAATTGCGGGGCGATCTGGCTGAACTTTCAGACGGTGTTCTAAAATCATCAATGTGCTGTCGATGCCTTCGTGAATGTTAACCTTTTTCATGTCAGATTCATCAAGGCGAGAGAAATTCCGCAAACTCCGCACGATATCCCGGATGCGAGTAGCTCCCACCTGCATAGAAGACAGCATTTTCGGCAAGTCCTCTAGCACAAAATCCAGTTCTAAAACTTCTATTTCCTCCTGAATCGCTGGAGAAGCTTCCGGGTATTCATCTCGATACATTTGCACCAGTTTCATCAAGTTGCTGGCGTATTCTTCTGTGTAGGTAAGATTGCCGAAGATAAAGCTAACCGGGTTATTGATTTCGTGGGCAATTCCTGCTACCATCTGACCGAGACTCGACATTTTTTCGGCCTGCACGAGCTGAGTTTGAGCAAGCTTAAGTTCGCACAGAGTTACTTCGAGTTTGGCTGCTTGTTCTTGCGCTATCCGGGCTGAATCAACGCTTTTAGTGTAGAGTTCCGCTTGACTGATGGCGATCGACAATTGATCGCAAATTGCCGATAGCAACTCCACTTCGTCTTTGGTCCACCTGTGCACCTCGCGGCAAGAAGTGCAGCCAACAACTCCAGTTAAACCTCCTGCACTCTTAACCGGAAAATCCAAGACAGACTTGTAACCCACCTGTAAAAAGAATTCCCTTTCTACTGGATCGCTGAAAGTTGCCACATCATCTATTTGATACATTTCCAAATTAGCTATCTTTTGCGCCAGCGTCCCCGTTACCTCAGCAGGGTAATAACCCAAAAGCGAGAGCAAGTCATCATTTTTAGCTTCATGGACGATATCCCAAGCGGGCGTCTCGGCATCGGGCGTATACCACATAAACAGGCAGCGATCGAGTTGCAGCAAGTCGCGAATTTGCCGCACAGTTGTTGCCAAGATAGTATCTAAATCTAGAGAAGCGCGGATTTGACTGCCTAGCTGGTTGAGCAATTTTTGCTGCATTGCTGCTGCTTTTGATTCGGCGGCGGCGAGGCGAGATTTTTCGTAAAGTTCGGCTTGATTAATGGCGATCGCCAATTGAGTTCCTACTGCCATTAACAGTTCCACTTCTTCGTCTCTCCACAGCCGCACCCCGCTGCAAGCACCGCAGAGGATCGCGCCAATTTGACCCGACTGTGTTTGAAGGGGAATGTCCAGCAGAGAATTGAGTCCTACAGACATTAAAAATTCCCGTTCGGCTGGATCGGTTAATGCCTCAACATCGTCGATCTGAATTATTTCCAAATTGGCAATCCGCTCAGCGATAGAAGCAGTTGGCTCGACAGGATATAAACCCAAACGCGAGGGCCAATCGGCATTCTTTGCCTCGTATCTCACATTCCAAACCGGCGGCGAAGCGTCGGGTAAATACCAGATAAACTGACAGCGATCGAGTTGCAGCAAGTCGCGAATTTGCTGCACGGTTGTTGCTAAAATAGTATCTAAATCCAGAGATTCGCGGATATTGCTAGCTAGCTGGTTCAGCAGCGCTTCCTGCTCCGCTAATTTGCGGAATCTCGCTTCCGACTTTTGCAACTGTCTTTGAGCTTCTTTTTGTTTGGTAACGTCCAAACCCAAACCGATTAAGCCGATCGCGTTACCACAATCATCTTTGACCTTAGTTTTAATTGTGTCAAACTGGTGATATTCACCATCAGTAAGCTCTATAATTTCTTCCGTATAACATGGAATATCTTGGCTCCACGCTTGCGCGTCAGATGCCATGCAGTTAGCAGATTGTTCTAAGCCCAAAACTTCGGAATAGTGAGAGGCTGCTAAAAATCTTGATTCAGGTATAGCCACATCTTCGCAGAAAGTTTTGTTAACTAATAACATCCGCCCGCTAGCATTTGCCATCCATACCCAGATCGGAGCGTTGTCAATAATTGCCCTCAAAGTTTGCTTTTGTGTGGCGAGAGCAACTTCTGTTTGTTTGCGCTTAATCCCCAGGGCGATCGTATCGGCACTTGAGGCCAAAGCAATCAGCGTTGATTCGTTCAACTCGTGACGAGCAAACATCGCTATTACTCCCAGCAACTGATTGTCAACAATTAGCGGATATCCAGCAAAAGCCACCATTCCTTCTCGTGAGGCCCATTTTTTGTCCTTGATGCGAGGATCTTCTTGCACAGAATTAGTGATGTGAGGTTGTCGCTCCAGGGCGATTAAACCAATCTTGAACTCGCCGACAGCAATGCGGCTGTGAGCGCCGTCAATATGAGTATATATCCCCGCGCTTGCTTGCAGTTGCAATACATTTTCCTCTTCATTCAACGTCCAAATCCGAGCAAAGGCAACATCCAAATGGCGCACAACTGCATCGGCGCAATATTGCAAAGTTGCAAGCAAAGTCTGGTTTTGAGTTAGACCAATTCCCACATCTGCTGTGAATAAAGAAAGTTTTAATTGTTCTGCTAAAGCTTGTTCTGCTATTTTGCGCTCTGTAATGTCCGTAGCAGCACCGAGACGCTGCTTAATTTTTCCCTCCTCTGTTCTGCTAAACACAATTTCCCGGCTGACTAGCCAGCGCCAACAGCCTTTTTTGTCGCGCACCCGGTATTCGTACTCACCAACTTCGCCGTCGGGAGCAGTTTCCAATTCCTGCAAATATTCGGGAAATTTAGCTAAATCATCAGGGTGGATAATGGTTCGCAACAGACTGCTGCCCATTTTTTGAACTTCTTCGACGGTATAGCCCAGTGCGACAGTGATTTCGCGGTTGTTGTACACATTTCGCTGCTCGATCTCGTCGTAGAGATAGAGAATATTCGGAGTAGCATTGGCAATTTGTTCGATAAAACGCTGGCTTTCTTGCAGCGCTGCTTCTGCTTTTTTGCGATCGCTAATATCGCGAGCAACTCCCACTACACCCGTGATGTTTCCAGCTCGATCGCGCAAAGGACTTTTGCTAGAAAGAAGTCTCAGGATGTTGCCCTCGCTATCTTTTACTACTTCCTCGATCGTTTCCTCAATACCAGATTGCAATATCCGGCGGTCATTTTCCACCAGCATATCTGCAATCTCCGGCGGAAATAATTCTGCATCCTTTTTGCCAATAATTTCTGATTTTGGCAAACCAATAATGCCCGCAGCCGTAGAATTGAGCAATAGGTACCGGCTCTGAGTATCTTTGACAAAAATGCTGTCGCCTGTACTTTCGATTACGTTTTCAAACAGGATGTTGCTCTCTAGTACCGCTGCTTCTATTTCTTTGCGATCGCTGATGTCGCGAGATACGCCAACTACGCCGATAATATTTCCTTCGGCGTCTTTCCAAGGGCATTTTGTTGTTAGTAACGTCCGATTTTCGCCATTTTTGGGTACAATTTCTTCATAATTTAAATATTCTCCCGTTGTCACGATCCTGCGGTCTGCTTCGATAATTTGCTGGGCTATTTCTGGGGGAAATAAATTTGTATCGTCGCTGCCGATTATTGCCTCCACCGATGTTGAGAGCCAGTCAGCAGCAACGGAGTTAGCGATCGTGTAGCGACCTTGAATGTCCTTGACAAAAATGACATCCGGCGTACTTTCAATCACCGATCGCAAAATAGAATTGCTTTGCTGGAGGGACTGTTGGGCGAGTTTGGGATCGGTAATTTCGCGGCCGATACCATACATCAATTCTTCCTCGCAGAAAGGGCTAACTGTCCAGGCTACCCACTTGTAAGACCCGTTTCGACACTGCCAGCGATTTTCAAACCCAACGGCATTATTCCCCGCAGCAATACTTTCAGCTTGTTTTATAGTAGCTTCGCGATCGTCTGGATGCACGAATTCAATGAAGAGTTGGCCAATCATTTCGGCTTCGGAATAGCCGAGGATTTTTTCTGCTGCTGGGTTGATGCGTTTGAAATAACCATCAAAACCAATGACGCACAGCATATCTAGCGAGAGGCTAAAAAAGCGATCGCCCCCGTTGGGTTCGCTGGATGGACGATCGCTTCCCGCTAGGGCCCAAGAGGTTTTTAAGCGCCCCGATACCGCCAAAAAGACAATACTTGCTATTCCCAAAAATCCCAGGGCGACTTGGCTATCGTAGAAATTATCACCGCTGCCAGCTACGAGCCACCCGTTTAAGACAAGCAGTACAATTATCCAAATTGAGAATACACTGCCAGGGGCGATCGTCCCTACGCTAATTTTTTTTTCATACTCCTTGCTGCCTTCTGCCTTTTCTATTCTGGTGACTGCTGCCGTAATTTTTGTCCACAACACCTGTAGTAAGTTCGATAATTTAGTGCTTTTTGATTCTTCGATACGAACAGAAGATTTCATTTTTTTACTTTTGATCCCGTTTTACCTGTGGTGAGCCAAAATTACAATAAAGCTGTTTAAATATTGTAATATTTTCCTAGCTTGCGAAATCTAGCATTTTAAAATTTGCCTAAATCTACGCAACCCGACCATAGAATTAAGTGTATTTACGGAATTAGCGAGCAATCTCTTTTTAGCTGGGGTGGGCATTTTCTACTTTTTCCGACTCATATAGCAATCCTAAATGATTCAGATAAATTTATAGGGTAGTGCCTTTCTTTGCCTACCCCCTATCTATCGGGCAACCACGGGGAGTAGGGGTCGGATTGCCCCTACAATAATTATGCAAATGATTTAGGATTGCTATAGAGAGAGTTTATCTATAATACTACGCTACATATTGCTGTTAGTCATTGGACATTTGGCCTAATCTAGCTAATCCTGGACGTAGAACCTAATTATGTAGGGTTCGCCTGAAGCAGCTTGGCGCCTTATAGTAGCGTGTTATACCACTTTTTGCGTCCCGGAATGACCGCGTTGGATGTAGGAAAATAGCGTGGAGATCCCTGGCTGTGGGTTAAACAGCCCGGAATATTAGTCAAGTTCAAACAGGTTGAATTTGAGCATAAATTATGAAGTTAAAATTAAGATAAACGGCTGATTTGTGAAGATAAAAGGAAAAAAATCTTCGTAGCAGTTTTTCGTTGCACTCCTATGTTCGCGCGTCAGGGCTAATTAGTAATTGGTAATTGGTAACGGGCAATTGGTAATTGATACGAGTTTAAAACACTAGATATCAATTTTGTTGCGATTCATCAGCAGGCGATGGGGGCCAAGGCGCCACAGCACCCAAAGCAGATTTGCGGCCTAGTTGCTGTTGCCGAATTCGCTCCAAATTCCCCGCAGGAATAGAAGCTATGAGTTGCCGCGTGTAAGCTTGCTGCGGTTGGCGGTAAATGCGCTCAGCAGTGCCAATTTCCTCGATTTTACCTTTGTTCATGACGATCGCGCGATCGCTCATAAACTTGACCACGCTCAAATCGTGAGAAATAAAAATATAAGTCAGTCCAAACTCTGTTTGCAACTCCTTCAGCAAATTTAAAACTTGCGCCTGCACCGACACATCTAATGCCGAAACCGACTCATCGCAAATAATAAACTTAGGATTCAAAGCCAAAGCTCTAGCAATACAAATTCGCTGCCGCTGTCCGCCCGAAAACTCGTGAGGGTAGCGCCGCATAAAATCGGGATTTAAGCCCACTCTATCCAACAAATAAGCCGCGCGATCGCGCTGTTCTTTCTGGTTCTTACCAAAGCGGTGAATCACCATCGGTTCCATCACCGCATCCCCAACATTTAGGCGCGGATCGAGAGAACTAAAAGGGTCTTGAAAAATAATTTGCAGATCCCGCCGCAGCCACCGCAATTTGCGATCGTACTCTTTTTTCATCCGATAATTAGCCATCCACTGCGATGCCGAACTACTTTTCGCAGGAGGCGTAATTTCTTGACCTTCAAAAAACACTTTACCGCTGGCGATGGGAATTAATTGCAGCAAAGCTCTCGCCAAAGTTGATTTGCCGCAGCCAGACTCGCCCACCAAACCCAAAGTCTCGCCAGGGTAAACCTCAAAAGAAATATCGTTTACCGCCATAAATAAGCGTTTAGTTTCGCCAAACATTCCCTGCACCGGAAAACCGACTCGCAAGTTATCAACAGCTAGCAAAGGCTCGGAAATATTCGGCAGCCGAGGCGGTTTTCCGGTTGCAAAAGCGGGATTTCCCCCGCTGTTGTCGCCGTCTAAATCGGCATTTTTCTCGACAATTACTAATTCGCCGCTAGCATTTGTGGTGACATCCATAAAATCGGAAACTGTCGGCAAGCGGCGCCTTTGCCGATCGAGAGTTGGGCGGCAAGCTAACAGACCTTTTGTGTAAGGATGTTGGGGATTGCTGAAAATTTGTTCGATCGCACCGCACTCAACAATCTTGCCTCGGTACATCACCGCCACCGTATCGCCAATTTCAGCAATGACGCCCAAATCGTGGGTAATAAAAATCATTGCCATGCCTCTAGAGTCTCGCAACTCCCGCAGCAAAGCTAAGATTGTTGCCTGCACGGTTACGTCCAAAGCCGTGGTAGGTTCATCAGCAATTAATAAAGTTGGATTGCAAGAAATGGCCATTGCAATCATCACGCGCTGGATTTGACCGCCTGAGAGTTCGTGGGGATAGCGATCGAGCATAGCTTGTTTTTGGCCGTTGACGAGCTGCATCAAATCGCGATCGTCCTCCCGAACCGCTTCTTGCCGCAAAGCCAAACACCGCTGCCTGAGCTCATCGTCGCCCGGTAGCAGCTTCACTTCTTGCAGCAGAGAAGCAGCTTGGCGCCGCGCTTCTGTCTGCGACACCTGTTGGTGCAAACAAATGGCTTCTGTGAGTTGAAATCCGATCGTATAAACGGGATTTAGCGAACTCATCGGCTCTTGAAAAATCGTCGCAATCTGGCTGCCGCGGTATGTTTGTTTTTCCCTGTCCGGCATTTCCAGCAGATTCACAGGCCCATTGCTAGCGCCGTCTTTTGTCGAATAAAACCAAATTTCGCCATCGATTTTCGTTGACGAACTCGAAAGCAAACCCATAACAGCCAGGGATGTTACCGATTTTCCCGACCCCGACTCTCCCACGATGCCCAGAGTTTGCCCTCGCTTGACCTCAAACGAAATGCCGTCAACCGCTTTGACGGTTGCAGACGCATCGCCTGCGTCTGTAGATTGAAATTGAACCCGCAGGTTGCGAACTTCTAGGACGGTTTCACTCATGGAGGTCTATGGCAGTTAAATGGAGATTAAGTGGATTGTAGCAGGGCCTGTGGAAGGCAGAAGGCACGGGGAAAGTTTTAAGATTGCTTCGATCCTCGCGAAGCGTGGCAATCTGAAAACTCAGGGCTAGTTATAGATAGCGGCTCTCAATCAGGTGAGGTACTCGCCGGCTTTCTTACCAATTCCCCAATCGAAAATCGAAAATCGAAAATCCCAATCAGTACCTGACTCAATAATTGACAATTGCGATAAGTGCCTTCTGCCTGCAATTTTCCTCAAAAACCGATGATTTGAGTGTCAGCAGGCAGTGCAGTGGCCTCGGAGACCTTTTTAAACACGGTTGCCTGCTCGTTTAAGGAATTAGGTCTGGCCTGTCCGGGATTAGTGCCTTGCAACTGAAGCCGCATTTGACCTTCGGGAGTCAATTCAAAAACAGTCTGAACGGTTTCTGTGCTGCTGAGGCCGACATCAATGTGCATCGGTTTTTCACCGAGATTAACTTTGTACCTCATTTCTTTGGCGCGGGCGGCTCCGTCGGGGCCTTTCGCCATGAGAAACAATTTGCCTTCTGGGGCAAAGACGAAGGTGAAAGACTGACCGGAGGCGACTGTGCCTTGCCATTGGCCTAGGAGTTGCTGGTCGATGCTGCTAGCGGCCGGGGCTGCTGTTTCTTGGGCAATTATTGGTGCTGCTGCGGATGCGGGGCCGTGTGAAGCGGTGAAGCTGGCGAGGATGCCGAAGCAAAGGCCACCTGCGATCGCTTTACCAATCATTTTTGAATTAGACATGAGACCGATCTAAAAATTGGTTATTTGTTTTGTACACTGTAGCGGTAAAACCGTACTTTATTTAGTGTGAACTACCCAGCGCTGACCTGCGGTACAGCGTGAGCTTCTGACTTCAACGGGGATTGCGTCAACTTGGACTTGCGTCCCAGTTTCGGGCTCACATCCCCTCCATCAGCAGCAGTCCTGGTTCCCAAGACCGATAGCATCCTGATTCCTTCTGCTCTGATATTGGTTGCAGCGTTGCCATCTCTATCGTGATGAGTACCACAACTAGGGCAAGTCCATACCCTAACACCTAATGGCATTTCATTCACCTGATAGTGACAATTTGAGCAGAGTTTCGAGCTAGGGAACCATCGGTCAATCTCTACTAACACTTTACCTTCGCGGTCTAGTTTGTAATGCAAGAAATTGACAAACATTCCCCAACCTACATCAGAAATTGCTTGAGCTAGTTTGTGATTACGAACCATGCCCTTAACGTGAAGGTTTTCGACTACGATGACTTGGTTATCGTCAACAAGCTTTCTTGACAGCTTATGCAAGTAGTCTTGGCGGACATTGCTAATTCGTTCGTGAACCCTAGCCACCAGTTTCCTGGCTTTGTCTCTTGACTTGCTTCCTTTCTCCTTTCTGGCTAGTTTTTTCTGTTTTCTTTTGAGGTTGCGCTGGTGTTTTGCTAAAGGCTTTGGATTAGGGTACTTGGATGTCTTGATACCATCATTGACAATCGCAAAATCTTTCAACCCTAGGTCAATTCCGGCTACTTTTCCATCGGTGCAAGCAACTGGTTTATCTCCTTCTAGTTCTGTCAGCACAGAGGCATAGTATTTCCCTGAAGGAGTAACACTTACAGTTACGGTTTTGATAGTTCCCTCAATCGGTCGATGTAGCTTGGCTTTGACAGTGCCGACACGACCGGGAAACTTGAGAAAGTCGTCAACAAGTTTCACTGATTGCGGGTACTGGATTGATTGCCTATTTTTCTTTGCTTTGAATCTAGGGTATTGAGCTCTCGACTCAAAAAAGTTCTTGTAAGCAGTTACCAAGTTGAGCGTAGTCGCTTGCAAAACCTGAGAATAACACTCAGACAACCATTGTGTTTCTTCTTGTTTTTTAAGGTTGGGCAGGAGTTTGTTTAACGCAACTTGAGTCAAGCCTTTACCCGTGGATTTGTAGGTTTCAATACACATATTGAGTGCGTAATTCCACCACCAACGGCAACAGCCAAAGTGCTGAGCTAGTATCGTTTGTTGTTCAATTGTCGGATACAGTCTAACTTTGACGGCTTGATGCTGCATTACTTCTCAGCGACTGTTAGCATTATATACATTGCTGATAAAAACTCAACTGAGTGGGCAAATTTTACGCCTGTTTGACCGAATAAAATTTGCTTGGGGGAGTCCATGTACCCCAACGCTGACCCAACGGGTACAGCGTGGGACTTATCGCTCCCCCAAACCCCCTCAAAAGTTAAATCCCTTTTAGGGATAGATATAGGTTGAGGTTCCAACCTGCAACGCAGTTGTCATCCCCGGACTAAAGCTTTTCCTGAGCTTGTTGAAGGGTCATTCGATTTTAGATTTTAGATTTTAGATTTTGGATTGACCCCACGGATAAATTCGGGGGGTTGAGGGTTTTAGATTTTAGATTTTGGATTGATTCCACGGATAAATCCGAGGGCTTGTACCATCAAGAAATTCTTGGTCACGGGGCTTTCAGTTTTTTTTATTGTAAAATCCAATACAAATTCGGCTTAAGCTGCACAGTTCGCTGTTCTGAGTAGATTGTTCTTCACTCAAAACAGCTAATTGACTATTGCGTTCGATCGCACTCCCAGATAGTTTGGCAAATCGATCGCATTAATAGTCTTTCATTAATTTTTTTCAGTATCGGGTTCGACTTGTTCTGTCGGAGATTCCGGCGCGGCTTCCTGTGGATTTCGCGATCGTTTCATGCGCTCCAATGCCTCTGCGTAAGACCAAGCCATGCTCACAATAAAAGCTTTCGCCATGCCGGACAAATTTTGTGCATCCTCGCTTTCAGGCGCTTCAGCTTTTTGGTTGCCGTCGTTCATCATGTTTTTGTTTTCTCCCGGGCAGGTTTTTCTAGCGATTTTTTGCAGTGTGCGATCGATACCCAAAAATTATGATTTTGCTTGCACCCGCACCCTACTTATCTTTGAGGGTATGACCTTGATTACCACAAATAATATCATAAATACGCTGATTCGATGACCGGATCAGAAAGAAACCTTAACTTCGCTGGTTGCCCGCAACACTGACTCCTGCTGGAAAGTGTGCTTGTAAGTTTCGATAATTTCATGAATAGCTTGATTCTTGGCCGGACTACTTTCATAAATTAAAATAACTATTTTAGAGTTTTCTCTAATCAGAATTCCAGAACTGTTGAGAAACTGCCCGGAGCCCTCTAATACGGTTAGCCCTTCCCGAAAGCGAGGGGTAATAACCGCCTTGACAAACTCCTGCCATTCGGATTCAGAAATGGTCTCGCCTCCAGGTTTTGTTAAGCCAAAATACAGTTCATCTTTGAGGAGATTTGTTTGCTTGGCATTAGTATCCGAAGTTTCGGGAAGTTGAGCGTGGGCAATTGTCGCAGGACAAACAGGCAGGATGAACAGCAGGCAGGTCAAGCAAAGACTGTTAAGATGTTTATTCATCAGGAATTACGCGGAAATTCTATATTGTGGGCCGTTGTTTCTAGCGTGCCCTTGAAATGCTGATTGAGAATACTGCAATATCTCAGTTTTAACCACCGAGTCTGATCAACGGGTTTTTAACGCAAATTTGATTTAATTTAACATAAAAGACTTCCAACTCAAAAACCCAGTTTCTCAGGTGAAACTGGGTTTTTGAGCATCTGTTCTAGTTTATTTATGATCGCCTACTTGATTGCGTCTGTCCTATTGAGTAGCTCAACCTATTTTAAACGTCAAACTTTTCAGGTGTTCAGAAACCCGGAAGGGCGAGCACTCTTGGCTGCGCCCCGACAGCAATGAGGTTTCTCAGTGTTATATTTTTTTAGTGGGAGCTAGTTATCCTTTAATTCGCGGATACTTCTCTTAGCAGTGTCTTGATACATCTCCCCGAATTCTTTCACGGCTGCTCCTGCCTCTTGCCCAATCTTCTGAACTCGTTCGCCCGGAGAGTCTGAGGTTTCGCGAGCTTCTTGCCTCCATTCCCGTGTTGTTTGGGGTCTTTCAGGATTGTTTAGATCAGCCTTTGAGCTGGCTTGCGCGCCAAAACCTTTGTTACTGCTTCCGGAATCAACATTTGTTGTTAGCAGCAGAAAACCGACTAGGACAACACTCAAAAAACTCTTGATTTGAAAGCCCTTAAGCAGGGAACTGATGCGAGCAATGGCTGTGGAAATCAAATTCATCTGGGTCATACTCCCTAAGTTTATTGGTGATATTTTTGAACATTTTTTCATCTAATAGACTGGCTCCCAAATTAGCAGCTAATGCGAGGTAGAGCCAACTTAGCTTTAACTTGCGATTAACCACCTAAATAGAGTTATAGGTTAGCGATAAAATCTGGTAAACACGCCACCTATCTGTCAGCCAATTAGCTTTTTCACACATGAATATCACCTTAACAGCAGCAAAAGAGTTTTACCTCTAACTAAAGTCATAACTTAGTTAGAAGCAAAAAAAATATTTTTCAGCACAGGGTTAGACAATTTTTAATCAATCATGCTCTGCAGGGCAAATTCTTATTGCAAGCGATCGCCCGTTTTCACGTCAAACCAGTGCAGCAACTGAGGCCCAAAAACCAGCTCTACAATTTCGGAATTCCAGTGGCGGTCATTTGGCAGCAAAGCCCGCACTGTTACTGACTCCAAACCTTTAACTCGGACGCTAACTAAATTTTGCATCCCCAAGTTTTCCACTAAAAAAACCTCACCTTTAATTGCCTCGGGGGCCGACATATTGCCGGCCTCTGCATCTGCAAAGCCGACGTGTTCCGGGCGAATTCCTAACACAATTTCTGGCGGCACAGTAGGTATATTTGGGAGTGGAACTCGAAAATCCCCCAACACAGCAAAATTGCCCTGGCATTTAAGCACTAGCAAATTCATTTGCGGGCTGCCCACAAAACCGGCTACAAACTGATTTGCCGGACGAGTATAAATTAAGTGTGGCGGATCTAGCTGCTGGACGCTGCCGCTGTTGAGAACTGCGACTTTTGTAGAAAGCGTCATTGCTTCGGTTTGGTCGTGAGTGACGTAAACTACAGGAGCTTTTTGAGAGGAAAACAATTGTTTGAGTTCAGCCCTAACTTTTTCTCGTAATAATGCGTCGAGATTGCTCAAAGGTTCGTCGAGCAAAAATACTTCCGGTTGGCGCACTAAAGCGCGGCCGAGGGCGACTCGCTGCCGCTGTCCGCCTGATAGTTTTCCTGGTTTGCGATCGATTAATTCCGTCAATCCGAGGGATGTTGCAACTTCTGTCACTAACCGGTTGATTTCGCTGGAGGAGACTTTGCGAAGTTTGAGGCTCGATGCCATATTCTCGTATACTGTCATGTGCGGATAAAGCGCGTAACTTTGAAAAACCATTGCAATATCGCGATCGCCCGGTCTGAGATAAGTGACATTGCGATCGCCAATTCTAATCTCGCCCCTAGTCGGCTGTTCCAACCCTGCAATTAATCGCAGCGTCGTAGATTTGCCACACCCCGACGGCCCCAACAAAGTCAGAAATTCTCCTTCGCTGACATCCAAACTAATGTCTTTTACGGGAACTACTTTAGGGCTGTAGGTTTTATTGAGGTTTTTTAGTTGCAATTTTGCCATGATTTTAAAGTGTTGACTGTTGACTGTTGACTGTTGACTGTTGACTGTTGACTGTGTTGTTTGACTCGTTCCCAGGCACAGCCTAGGAACCAGTTCAATCTAAAATCTAAAATCTAAAATCTAAAATCGATTTATCCTTTTACAGCCCCCGCAGTTAAACCCTGAACAATGCGTCGCTGGAACACCAAAACTAGCAAAACCAAGGGCAAAGTTCCCAAAACGGTAGCTGCGGCGATCGGCCCGTAAGGAATCTCAAATACTGACACCCCGCTGAGTTGAGCCGTGGCGACGGGGATTGTTTTTAGAGATTCGCGAGTCATAAATGTCAGTGCAAAAATAAACTCGTTCCAAGCTGAAATAAACGTCAAAATTCCGGTTGTGACTAACGCTGGGAATGTCATCGGTAGCACGATTTGCCACAGCATTTGAAAAGTGTTGTATCCGTCAACTTTAGCGGCATCTTCCAAATCTTTTGGCAATTGTTGAAAGAAACTTCGCATCACCAAAATTGTCAGCGGCAGATTGATCGCAGTGTAAGGAATAATTAATGCTAAATAATTATTGCCTAAATCCAAAGCTTTGACAATTTCCAGCAGTCCCAAAAATAGCAGCACCGCCGGAAATAGCGTTACAATCGTCACAGTTGCCAGGATGATTCTCTCGCCCCACAGCCGCAACCTGGCTAAAGCGTAAGCTGCGGGAGCACCTACTGCTAAACACAGCAATGTTGAAGTAATCGAAACAAAAGCGCTATTTAAAATGTAAAGTGCAAACGGGCGGCGCTGGAACAGCGACAGGTAATGCTCGAAAGTAATTCGTGTGGGAATGTACACGTTTGGAATCGCCGAAATATCCGCATTTACTTTGAAAGAAGTTAGCACTTGCCAGAGGATTGGTGCGAGGAAATATGCAACAATTAAGAGCGCTGAGATTGGCAAGATTAATTGCCGAATGTTAAAGGTTTTTTTGGTAGCTTGTTCGCGGGCGATCGACATAATTTATACCAATCAAATAAATGTGCAACTGTGGGTTATCTAAAATCTAAAATCCCCAATCTAAAATCGTCTTAGTTTCCTCCGGCTGCATTGGTGCGGGCTCTCGATAACAGGTAAGCGGCGATCGCAACTGCTGCCACTAACAGCAAAAAAGTACACACCACCAAAGCCGCCCCGTACCCAAAGTCTAAATACCTCATTACCGTGCTGTAAATGTAGATAGAAACCGTCTCCGTTGCCCCCGCCGGCCCCCCTCCCGTCATCACCTGAATCAAGTCAAAAATGCCGAAAGCTTGGGCAAATCGAAACAGCATAGCAATCACAATTTGGGGCATCAACAGGGGCACAGTAACTTGACGGAAACTCTGCCAGCTACTAGCGCCGTCAATCGCGTGTGCTTCGTATAAATCACCGGGAATCGATTGCAATCCCGCTAGCAAAAGCAAGCTGACAAAGGGCGTCGTTTTCCACACATCCGCTGTAATCACTGCCATCATTGCCAAAGTCGGATCTCCCAGCCAGCTAATGCTATTTTGAATCAATCCTAATCGCCTCAAAATGTCGTTAATTACGCCGTATTGGTCATTAAAAATCCACGCCCAAGCTACTCCCATCAATGCAGTGGGCAGCGCCCAAGGTAGCAAGGAGATTGTGCGAACAATGCCGCGCCCTGCGAAAGATTGATTTAAGACTAAGGCAATGCCCATACCGAGAATTAATTCCAGCACAACAGAGGCGACAGTAAATACTGTGGTGTTGCCTAAAGTTTGCCAGAAACGCCCGTCACCTAACATTCGACTGTAGTTAGCAAAACCCGAAAAAACCAGTTTTAATTCTGTACCGAGGTTTTGAGTGAATAAACTCAGCCAAAAAGCGCGCAATATTGGGTAAGCAAATACTAGCATCAGAATTATCAAAGCTGGTGCTACTAATATCCATCCGGTTTTTTGTTCGCGCTGTCGCATCTTGTCTAATTGCATCTTGTTCACCTTTAATTTATTTTGGGGCGGGCTAGAAGCCTAACCCCTACTCCCCACAATTGAATTAACTTTTTGTGGAACAGGCATCTTGCCTGTTTCTAACTCTTTGTGGAACAGGCATCTTGCCTGTTTCTAACTCTTTGTGGAACAGGCATCTTGCCTGTTTCTGACAGAGGCAAGATGTCAAATTTACGAAGCTTGGGGTTGTTTCAAACTGCCTAATAAATTGCGAGTTTCGCTAGCGGCAGCTTTCATTGCTTGTTCTGCACTCATTCTCCCAGTAAAAGCTGAGCTCAAATAGCGCTGCAAAATATCAGAAGCTTGAGCGTATTGTGCTATGGGCGGGCGCAAAGCTGGCCGTTCCACTACTTTTAGCAGTTGCGGGTAGTGGGGATATTTGGCGACTATTTCTTTGTTGGTAAATAGGGATTTGTAACTAGGAATTAAACCGGTTTCTAAAATAAATTTGCGCTGGGTTTCCTCGCTGGTAAGGTACTGAATTGCTTTCCAGGCTTGTTCTGGATGTTTTGAAGTTTTGGCAATTCCCCAGCCCCAGCCACCCAAGCAGGAACCGCCTGTTTTAGCCGTACTGCTGAGCATTGGCTCGATCGCAATTTTGCCTCTAACATTCGATCCTTCGGCATTTGCCAGCTTCCAAACATACGGCCAGTTTCGCAAAAATAGCGCTTTACCGTTTTGGAACAAAAGCCTGGTTTCTTCTTCGCCGTAGGTGGTTACACCCGGAGGAGAAATGCCAGAGGCGATCGTATTTTTGAGAAATTCCACTGCTTTAATTGCCTCCGGTTTATCTAGCCCAACTTCAAAAGTTTGCGGGTTTGCCCAAAAGCCGCCGAAACCGGAGAGCACTTCGACAAACATCGCAGATACTCCCTCGTATTGTTTACCTTGCCACAGATAACCCCAAGTTGCTTTTCCCTGTTTCTGCAAGTTTTGAGATATTTTTACCATCTCTTCAAAGGTTTTCGGCGCTGGAATTTTCGCTTGTTCTAAAATGTCTTTGCGGTAATAAAGCATTCCGGCATCGGAAGCGTGGGGAATTCGGTAAAGTTTGCCTCGATACCGCCCGCCTTCGACGTTACCTTGGATGAATTTTGATAGTTGTTCGGGGGGAATTTTGTCTGTCAAATCCCTTACCCAACCTGCGGCTGCAAATTTGGGAACCCAGACAATATCCATGTTGATGATGTCGTAGGGCGATTCGCCTAAAAGAAAGGCAGATGTGTAAAGATTTTCTATGAGGTTTGTGTCAAAAGGCCCTTCTATGAGGTTGATGCGAATGTCGGGGTTTTTCTGTTCAAATTCTTTGACAAAGGGTCTCCAGTTTGTAATGTCTTGGCCTTGCATTAACATGGTGAGCACGACTGGCTGTTGAGTCAGTGCCGGCAGAATAAATAAAAGTAAGACGGTGGCTAATGTGACAGCGAATAAGGCTAAAAGACGGGGGCGCTTCTGGCTTCGTTGCTGCGGGGAATTTATTTTTTGCATTTGCTTTTGAGGAATGGCGGTGCGATCGCCTTATTTCTCTCATAACTCGCTTTCTTTTGTTTCGCTGGATTTAGCGAGTTTTTGCAATAAAAGTTTAACTACCAGCCGGGAAGTCCCTCGGTATATTTAGAGGGGATTAATCTGAGCGCTGCGCCCCGTAGCCCGAATAAATTACGCCCGCGTGATGGAAAGAAGCGTCGGGTGTAGGTACCCAAAGCGACAATTATTCTTTTACACCCCAAGATGATCGGGAAATACTCTGATACTATATTAGCAAGTGGGGGTGGAACTACCTCACTATAAAAAGCCTTTGAAAAAAAGGAAAAAGAAGCCTGCGGTCTAACTGTACTCAGTTGACCGTCAGGTTTGTTCACGTAAACTTTAGCTTACTTAATAATGCTTGAGTGAAGAGTGCACATTTTGATTTAAGTTGCTGGAAGGGAAGTTAAGTAGACATCTATCTATAGAGAGATATTGAGAAAATTGTCTAATATAGCAGTTGTCAATCGGATGAAACTCACATCTTGCACCATTGTCAAGAACAGGCTTTTCGGCCTGTTCCACAATGAAATTCATCTCTTGTGGAACAGGGCGAAAAGCCTGTTCCTAAACAAGTAATTGAGAATTGTGCAATATCTCAGATGAAACAAAGTAGGGACTTATACCAAGCCTAAGTCCCTACAGATGCTCGCATCCAATCTATATTTATCCCTACTTGTAAGAAAGGGTATAACTTTTTTTGCTCGCCCGATCGACGAGCTATTCTGCTATAAAAACTCGGTTTCTAAGTAAGTCCTAAATACAAAAAACACCGCTCCTCAAAACAGGAGAACGGTGTATAGGGGGTGTTATGGGTTGTTGTCTGGAATTAAGATTAACAAATCATGATCGGCTCAGGCTATGCCTTGTGATGGTTAAAAAATTGGCACAAACCTGCATTATCGCCCGCTGCTCGATCGACCGCGAGCGATTAGCCCAACCATTCCACAACAGCATCCTGCTTGGTATTGGTGCGCCGTTCTGGGGTTTCGCGGTTGAATTTCAAGTGGATGGCGCGGTTTTGTTCGCCGTCTGCTGCTACTGCAAAAATCGGATAGTCGATTAAGCCGTCTTGGAAAGACATCTGGAAGCGGAAAGTGCCGTCAGCATTGAGTTTAATCGGCTGTCCGCCTACGTAGACGGTAGCGTCGGGTTCGGTGGCGCCGTAGACAATCAGTTCGGCATCAGCAACTAACCAGAACTGGCGGGGGCGCATCGGGGCGGCGAAGCCAACTCCCGACATACCGACACCGGACATACCGAAACCTGACATGGTGAGACCGGACATACCGACACCCGACATGGTGAGGCCGGACATACCGACACCCGACGCGGTGAGGCCGGACATACCGACACCCGACGCGGTGAGGCCGGACATACCGACACCCGACGCGGTGAGGCCGGACATGGTGGGAGCCGCCCACATTCCGACGCCGGAGGGGAACACGTAGGAACTGAGAGCTTGTTCGTGGATGCCGACTTGCTGGACGGAACCGGCTACGTGCTGCATGGAACCGAAGACAGAACCCGCTACGCGCAGGGCTTCTGCAGATTCTGCCATGCCGAAGATTTGTTCGTAGATGGCGTTGCTGGTGCTGTAACCACCGCCATTGACTGCTTTTGCGAGTTTCTTGGCCGGAGGAACCAGTTCCGCGAAGGTTTTGCCCTGCAATTCTTCTTCCCAGTCGAGGGTGATGAATTGATCTTCAATCCAGTCGCTGGGATACACGGGAGGAACGCGGACTTCGGCCGATCGAGCTAATACCAGCCAGCGGCCATCTGCACAGCGGTAGCCGATGTCGATCGCGTAGTCCCGATCGCTCACGGGGATTGGCACGTACCATTCCCGCGCCAATTCGTCGCAGGGATATTCTTGAATGCTGTGCGGGCTTTGAATGTCGAGGTTAACATCTGTAACGTCGTAGATCCGCAGGGCGAGTTGCTGTCCTCCTTGGCGACGCAATTCTTCTTTGCGATCGTTGGGAATGTCCCAGTAAGTGTAGGCCCATTCTGGGTCGCGGGGCATTAAAACCACCCGGCTTTCGCCGTAGCCGTTGGGCAAATCTGCTAAACCTTCATCTACAGATGACAAAGAACCGCCGGTTCTATCTTCTTGACCGAGTTCAAACTTTGCTGCTTCCACTGCTTCTTGTGCCTCTAGTTTGCGAGATGGACTGTATGAAAATTTGGTGCGCTGAATTTCTTGAATTGATGCCAGAAGTTGCGATTTCCGCATCCGGCTGTAGCGAGAGACTCCACATTCGCTAGCAACTCTGCGGAGTTGTCGCAAAGTCATCTCTTCTAATGGTGGGCGTTCTTTTGCCATGAGTTTGTTCTCCACTAATTTGGGATGGCGGGTTAGATTTTTCGTTTCAACACAAATGTGTTGACTTTTTGAGTTAGAAACTCTTTTAAATGCAAATATGATCGAGCTTCCAAATCTCTCCAACCTTTGAAGCCTTGCTTGTTTTTAGCTTGTCTTTTTCCCCATGCGATCGGGGGTTTGGACTTCTTGGCTTCTGCGCGCACCGTTCGATCTAAATAAAGCTTTATCTGTCGATTCTTGATTGACAAGATCGATTTTGTGAGTGCGATCGGTGCTGCTAGCAACGCTGTGCTGGCAGCACACGCGCTATTCGACTCCCAGTGCTGCTTAATCGAAGCATTTCTTTGGGATCGGTTTGTCATGACTTAATGTTGCAGACAAGTTGCGATCGGGTCAAGGGGTCTTTTGCCTCAATCCTGGGTAGTTATACGCATTTTCGTGATTTTGGGGATCACTTTGTCAGGAAACCTTGACATTTGGGAGGTTTAGGGGATCGGTGTTGAAGCGAATGTCAGGATTTGATGAGAAATGGGGATAGGGGGCTTTTGATGGGTTTGGAGGGTGGGGGCGATCGGTCTGAAATATCTATATCTTTAGGAATACGATCGCACTTCCAGCCAACTATTCTCCCGATGCTTTTCTCTCCATCACTTCCTGTCACCAAGGGATTAAATTTTTGTTGGCGCGCTCATACTATATGCTACTATAGCATATAGTAGCAAAGTAAAATCCAAGATAGAAGATACAATGTCTATAGAATTAAAAGAAAAAGAACTCGTGGGTGGAAAACGCAAGCGGGAGTTGATAGCGGTATACATCCCCAAAGAAAAGAAAGTCGCTTTAGAGGCGTGGGCAGCCTCAGAAGAGCGATCGGTTTCTTGGATAGTCGCCAAGCTGATTGATCAAGCACTTTGCTCGCGTCAACAGCAGCAGGAAGGTTTGGACAATGACAACTAACCCACGGGGCTATCTCGAAGATCCTGAAGATGAAATCCAGGGTATGGGGAGTCCTCAAACCGAATCCGTTGTAGCAGGAACCAGAAAAAAAGCAGTTGAACGTTGCTTAGAAGAAGCAAAAGGACGGAAGTTACTCGCCGTTCAACACTTTCAGAAAAACATTTGGCAGTGTATTTTCCCAGGAGGCGAAGATGAAGACTAAAGGTACAATTGTTTGGGACTATAAACAGGGTTGGACTTCTCCAGAACTAGAAGTTCCGGCAACAGGTAAAATTGCTATTTTTGTCGATTACCCAGATGACGACTTAAGTATGCCCATCATCGAACCAGAAGTAGAAGAAATTTTGTCAAGTTTAGGCTATGTGGGTGAGGGTCGCTACATTGGAGAAAACGATCGTTTCAAACCCTGCGATACAAAAACTGTTACTTATGTAGAAACATTCTCTATTGAAGAGTTGAGTCATCATCTCAGAATACTGAATCAAACTATCATTCCGAGGGAATGGTTTTATATCTTAAATTCCGAGGGAAATATTATCCATCTTCAAGAGGCGATCGTTCCAGCATAAGCGATCGATTTAAAAATTAGCGATCGCTTGAGAATAGATAAATTTTTCTTGGGAGTATGATAAACTGGAAGGCTTCTGGCACTAGCTGCTGGAGGAGTGAAGGTGAAAAGCATTAATCACATTTTACGGAGTCAGGCTCAAATGACTAAACTTACACCTGAACAAATTGCACAATATCGCTCTGAATTGGCGAGCGATCCAGAGGCATTAGCTGCACTTGACGAAGTAGAAGCTTGTGATAACAGTTTAGAAGATGCAGCAGAAGTATTAGCCATTGAGTCTGGATATACAAAATCCACTCTGGCAAAGCCAGACCAAAGTTATTTAGACAAGTTAACCGAGAAAGCACGAAAAGTTATCTGTAGCAAATACACAGGTGATTTACTGGAATTATTCAAGGATTTGAGAGATTTTATGCCGTTTCCTGCTAATTTAGCAACCTTAGTTGCTATCAACGTGACTAAAATAGGTGTTCATAAGTTTTGCGAGTCGTCAAAGTCTGAAGCTTAGATTCCTGTAGCTGTAAACGCTGCCCAATCGGAAGGGTGAGCAAAGGGATATGCTTGAGATCGGCGATATGTTATTGAGGCCTCAGCTTTCCTACGCTCTACTTTTGGCAGTTTACTAAGGATTTCATCAATTAGAGCCTTGTATTTAATCAGGCGTTTTTTAAACTCGTCAACAGTTAAATCTCGTAGCCGTTTCTGTGCTAGGTTGAGGGCGATCGCAATATCTCCCTCTTCTAACTGTTTATATTTTCTCAGGTTTTCATAAAACTCAATCATCAGAAAAGCAGCAGACAGTTGATCAACCTCCCAAAGGGTACTGACGACGCTAGGACTACCTGCAAACAGAAAACCACTTGGTAAACCGATATACTCATCGCTGATGCTGTTAAAATCTGTCATGCCAGTTTCACAAGCTGAGAGGATAACCAGGCGACATTGATTTAAGTCTAGAGCAAAGATTTCTCCCAGCGTCAGGTGTCCATCCGCCAAAATTAGAGCTGATTTTTCAAAGTTAAATGTAGCATGACCGAAGAAGTGGAAGCAGTGGGCAGAGCGTAGTTGTTCTGATTGAATGAGGCTAGCTTTTATTGCTTTGTCTCCAGGGAGAACATAGTCATTCGGCTGAAAATAAGGACGGATAGCTTCAACTCCAAAATCAACATAGGGACGGTCTTTAGTAGGATTTTGAACAGCAAATAGGTGGGTAAAGTCGGGGCGTTGTCGTTTTTGTGCTTGTAGTAATAGCTGACAACTCGGTGCATAGCTGACTCCTTTGGGGAAAATATCGAGGAGGCACACTTCACCGACTGGTAAAGCATGAAGGGGGAACAGATGCAGATACCGATGGGGGATGAGAATTAGCTGCTGACAATCTTTGGGAAGATGGGAGAGAATCTCATCCAAGTGCAAAATCTTTGCTAATTCCTTGAGTCGCGGAGTTAGCTGAGTCATCCAGTTGTCTTTTTGCTCGTAGTAATCATCTATATAAGCATTAGCCCAATATACCAAAGCATTTCGGTCATCGATGGTGGCAGACAAAACGAAGGGTTGGGGGCTGTGTCGGGTAAAGATAAATGTATGGAAGCTTTCACGAGTGATGTACCATTCGATGATGGCAGTACGATCGTCTAAAGTTGCCTGGAAGTGGTCAAAGTTGAAGCCATAACCGATGGGTAGATAGCGGTTTTGTAAGTCGTTGCGCTGCTGTCGTAACTGCACAAGATGTAGCGCTATAGTTTCTGGGTTATCGGTTTTACCAGTCTGGATTTTGTTCTGATTAGTAGCAATTTCGTCTCGAAGTTGTTCTAGTTCTGTGACAGCTTCTGGGGGGAAAATGTTATGTAAATCACGGGTGAGGATTTGTTCAACTAGGTTACGATTTTTGCTGCGTTCGGCATATTCAATCGCTGCGGTGTAATTGCCCATCTCTAGGCACACTTCCACCAGAGATTGATAGCTTTTGTTCCATTCCTCAGCTAGTTTTTGCTTAGATTCATCTCCAGAGACTATCTCGCTACGCAGAAATTCCACTGTTTCAATAGCAGTGGCAAAGGCATCATAGGCAAGAGGCTGCTGGTTTATTTGTTGGTAGGCAAGTCCAAGGTTAAATAAGGTTTCGGTATAATCTTGGGGCAAAGCATCACGGGTGTAAACTTCAAGTGCTGCTTGGTAATAGCGAATTGCCACTTCTAAATTTTCTGCCTTGTCTCCTGTGATTCTGTTAAAGTAAGCAGCAGCCAGATTATGTTGAGTCATTGCCCAATCTAGGGGAAATACTTCGCGATTGAAAACTGATAGTACGGCTTGGCAATAGCCAATAGCCACTTCTAAGTTTCCTGCCTTATCTCCTGTAATTCTGTATAAGTAGGCAATACCCAGGTTGTTGTGAGTCAATGCCCAATTTTGAGGAAAAGCATCGCGGTTGTAAACAGAAAGTGCTGCTTGGCAATAGCCAATTGTGGCTTCTAAATTCTCTGCCTTGTCTCCTATGATTCTATCACGGTAGGCATTAGCCAGATTATGTTGAATCAATGCCCATTTGTTGGGAAAAGCATCACATTTGTAAACCGAAAGTGCGGCTTGATAATAGCCAATTGCGAGTTCTAAATTCTCAGACTTGTCTCCTTTAATTCTCTCATAGTAGGCATTAGCAAGATTATTTTGAGTCGCTGCCCAACTTTGAGTAAAAGCTTCGCCTGCGTAAACAGAAAGTGCAGCTTGGCAATGATTAATTGCAACTTCTAAATTCTCAGACTTGTCTCCTTTAATTCTCTCATAGTAGGCATAGCCAAGATTATTTTGAGTCATTGCCCAATATTGGGGAAAGCCATCGCAGGTGTGAACCTCAAGTGCAGCTTGATAATAGCCAATTGCGACTTCTAAATTCTCTGCCCTGTTTTCTTTGATTCTGTATGAGTAGGCATTGCCAAGATTATGTTGAGTCATTGCCCAATCTTGGGGAAGGGCTTCGCGGGTGTGAACCTCAAGTGTGAATTGATAATAGCTAATTGCCACTTCTAAATTCTCTGCCCTGTCTCCTTTGATTCGGTCTGAGTAGGCATTAGCCAGATTATTTTGAGTTGCTGCCCAACCTTGAGGAGAGGCTTCGCGAGTAAAGACAATAGCCACAACTTCATGACCTGCGATCGCAATCTCCAAATTGTTAGCTACACTCCCCAGAGGGAACTCATAAATCCAGTTGCTAAAAGTACCAATAATCGCCGCAATGTATTGTGCTTCTTCTGATTTCACCTCTGACAGTTTCGCTGTTGTCCAATCTCGCAATGCAGAGGCAAAGTCATCATCCAATTTATCTAGGTTATCTTGCAGCAGTTGGTACACCACCTGCTGGTTTCCCTTGCTATCTTGAGTTGCCTGCAATACCTCCATCAAGAAATCAAAATACACCTCTAGGGATGTTGCCGCTGAAGAGTTGGCAATCATCTCACCCAAATGAGAAGCCCAATTTCGCAACCAAGTAGCGTTATTCTCATCCCCCTGCTGTGCCAGATAGTCAGCAACTTGTAGCATCATTTGCACTAACCCATCATCAACCAACTCTGAGTTAGCATTCAAAATCTCTGTTGCTTCATCTTCAGTCGGACAATTGAATAACAAATAGATCAGATGCAGATAGGCTTGACGGTGGCTTTCATCCATTGTGGGCGATATTCGGAGTAGTGATGTTATTTTCTACATCAGGATTTGCACTTTTTCGGGAGGCGAAATAAAATTCCGTACAGGGGGCCTTAGTTGCTGCTACTACGCATCCAAAAACCCGAATTCTGGCAAAAGTCGGGTTTCTCAGAAATCCTGTATAATAATCGATCTTACCTAGCTAACTCTAATTTGGCCTCCCGCTTGTTTAAATGGTAACTAGCGCTTTCTTCTAGCAATTGACGAACAAAATTAGGTTCTTGGGAGTTCAATAAATGCAAAATATCTCGATACAAACGACAAGCATCATCATCATTTAAAATGCGGCTGTGGAGGATTCTAGTCCATTCCGAAGCAACGAGCATTAATTGCGGTACAACTGTAACAAACGCTTGAATCTGTGCTGACACATCAAAAGATTCTAGAAAATGAATCAAACCAAACATGACTTCTGGCTGTTCGCAGCGATCGTCTAAAATCAGATGTAAATCTGGCAAATCTTCATCTTGAGGACGAGCGGCAAGTGAGGATAAAGCATTTTCAAAAGCTATAACTTCATCAGGCGATCGCATCAATTTATTCGCTCCTAAAATACTAATCCAGATATTTTTTTTCATCAACTATTACCTTCCTCGTCTGATTCACCTATTATCGGTTTTTGAGCAGCGTGTCGCACAAAAATAATCTGAACGCTATCATCAACAATCGTAAACAGAATCCGATAGGCATTTCGTCCCTTGCCGTAAACCAGTTGTCTGATTTCTTCGTCAAAAAAACTATTCTCAAATGCTAATGAACAACGAGAAGGCATATTTTCTAGCGATAAAGTAGCTTTATACAATCCTTCTAACCAAGTTCTAGCCTTCAGAGAAGAATGATTACTTAACCAAAAATAGGCTTCCTCAATGGCTTTTTGCGCTGCGGGTTGGATAATGACTTGATATTTCTGATTCATGGGGAACTGTCTAACTTATCAAGCAGTTGATTAAAGAAATCTTCGGCTTTTTTCCCTTCGCCTCGCGAGCTTTGTTCCAACCCCAGTTTAATTCCCTTTAAAGTTTCCAATAACTCAAACGCATCTAAAAGCTTCTGATAGGATTCAGCATCCTGAACAACTAACTCAGCTTTCCCGTTGACAGTTAGAACCACAGGATGTTTGGTTTGCTTGATCCGCTGCACAAACTCAGTGGTATTGCGTTTAAAATCCGTGAGAGAATGTATGTCTTTTGAAAGGTTTATCATAAATAACATTAAATTAGCATCTAATTTAATGTTAAACTATACCTTCGGAGTTTGTCAATCTAATTTTGAAAGTAAAAAAGACTGTGACACGATAGAATAGATAATAGCCATCGCGAGGCCGCACAATATGTTCAACAACACCATTACCATTCCCCAAACCTTCAAAGTAACTCACGAACAGTTCCAGCAAATTGCTGCCGTCAACCGTGAGTTAAGACTAGAGAGAACAGCTACAGGAGAATTAATTGTTATGCCCCCCACAGGAAGCGAGACAGGCAATCGAAACCTAGATATTGAAGGACAACTCTGGCTGTGGAATCGCCAAACCAAGCTGGGAGTAGCATTTAACTCTTCTAGCGGTTTTCAACTGCCCAATGGTGCCGATCGCTCTCCTGACGCCTCCTGGGTTAAATTAGAACGGTGGCAAACTCTCACACCCAAACAACAACAAGGTTTCGCTCCCCTTTGTCCAGACTTTGTTGTAGAATTGCGCTCTAAATCTGACAACATGGAACCACTGCGAGAAAAAATGCGGGAATACATCGCGAATGGATCTCGTTTGGGATGGTTAATCGATCGCAAAAATAAGAAAGTCGAGATATACAGGCAAAATCGGGATGTGGAAATATTAGATAATCCCACAACTTTGTCCGGGGAAGATGTATTGCCGGGATTTGTCTTAGATTTAACAGATGTTTGGTAGTGACACCGAAAGATTCACCAACAGCAATATAATAAATTAGAGCAGTACGTCAATCCCCAATCTCAAATCCCATGCCCCTAACGCTTTACAACAGCTTGACCCGTCGCGAATCACCTTTTGAGCCCCTCGAACCAGGAAAGGTGCGGATGTACTGCTGCGGCGTTACGGTATACGATTACTGCCACGTCGGCCACGCCCGCGCTTACATTGTTTGGGACATGGTGCGGCGTTATCTGATGTGGCGGGGATACGATGTGCGCTACGTGCAGAATTTTACAGATATTGACGACAAAATTCTCGATCGCGCCCGCGAAACCAATTCCACAATGGAAGCCGTGGCGGAACGCTTCATCGATGAATATTTCGTAGATATGGACAAGCTGAATATTCTCAGGGCCGATGAATATCCCCGCGCCACCCATACAATCGACGGCATTAAACGGCTGATTCACGAATTAGAAAATAAAGGTTATGCCTATGCTTCCGGCGGCGACGTTTACTACAAGGTGAGGCAGTTTGCCGATTACGGAAAACTTTCCGGCCGCAAGTTGGAAGAAATGCAGGCCGGGGCTAGCGGTAGATTGGAAACCGCAGAAATAGAAGCTCAAAAAAAGCAAGATTCATCTGATTTTGCCCTGTGGAAAAGTGCTAAACAGGGAGAACCTGCTTGGGATTCATCTTGGGGAAAAGGTCGCCCCGGATGGCACATCGAATGTTCGGCTATGGTGCGCGATTGCTTGGGCGAAACAATTGACATTCACTGCGGCGGTTCCGATTTAACTTTTCCGCACCATGAAAACGAAATTGCTCAATCTGAAGCCGCGACTGGCAAGTCACTTGCTAATTATTGGATGCACAATGCTTTTGTGACTGTCAATGGCAAAAAGATGTCGAAATCTTTGCACAATTTTATTACAATTCGCGATTTGTTGGATGGGAATTGGTCGGGTGATTTGGAATCTAACCCCCCCGCAGCCCAGGGCGGGCACGGGGGCACCGCCCCTACGCAGGGGGGGAGTCAGAATGCAAAAGCGGTAGAACCGATGGCGGTGAGGCTGTTTGTGTTGATGGCGCAGTATCGCAGTCAAATTGATTTTACCGAAGAGGCGATCGCTAATGCTCGAAATGGCTGGAATACCATCAATGAAGGTTTGCTGTTTGGGCTCCGCTACGGTTCTCAACTGAGTTGGGACGTTGAGAAAACTGGACAGGATAGCAAAGCTGTGCAGGAATTCCAATCAGCGATGGATAATGATTTCAATACTCCCGGCGCTGTGACGGTTTTGTTTGAATTGGCTAAGGAATTGGGCAAGGAAGGTAATGTTTTAGTGCATCAAGGCAAAACTGAAACTTCGCCGGAATTGTTGCAGCAAAAATGGCTAACTTTGGTTAATTTGACCGGGGTTTTGGGTTTAGAAGTTCAGCCGGAAGGTGATAGCAATGATGCTGTTGATGGCTTGAGTGATGGGGAGATTGAAGTGATGATTCAGCAGCGGAAAGATGCCCGGAAAGCTAAGAATTTCGCTGAGGGCGATAGAATTCGCAACGAACTTAAGGATAAGGGAATTACTTTAATAGATCAAAAAGATGGTACAACAATTTGGCATCGCGGTTGAAATTTAGAGTTTTTTAACCGGAGATGAATGCAGATGAAATTCCATCCGCGTTCATCTGTGTTCATCTGCTGATATCTGCGGTTAAAAACTCCCATTAGTAAAGTTCAAGACAATCTAATACGGTGTTGCCAATAAATTCTTTAATTGTATCAACTCCAGACCGAAAGATTGCTTCCACGTTACTGGTCGGTGCATTACCGCATCGCACCCAAATCACTTTCGGAGGTGCTCCGTAAAGACGGCTTCGTTCAGCAAAGTCGGCGTCCTGCGTTACAATACAAAAGCCTTGAGCCTTTGCAAACTCCCAAATCTCGCTATCGTCTGTTTCGGTCAGATTGTGGGACTGAACATGACTAGAGTCCGGGAAAATATCTGCAAGTCGAGTTACCAGTTTTCGGCTTAAGTTTTGGTCAAACAGAAGTTTCATAAACAGCAGTTTCAAGTGCCACTTACCACGGCAATCAGACAGCGTTCTCGGTCAGCAGCGAATTCTAAACACGCTCTTATGTCTTCCTCCGTCAACTCTGGAAAATCGTCCAGAATTTCTGCATGAGACATTCCCGCAGCCAGCCAACCCAAAACATCATAAACGGTAATTCGCATTCGCCTGATGCAAGGCTTTCCACCGCGTTTACCGGGTTCGATCGTAATGATGTTGCGATAGCTCATGACAAGACCGAGTTGAGTACACTTTTCTTTAAGTTTAGCTTAGCTTAGTCCTGGAAAAGTTATATCGACTTTAACTTATTCACAAAATCCGCAACAGCCGCGACAAATTCTGCGGTTGATTCGTAGGGCAAAACATTGCGCCCCGGCATTAATAAACCTTCCCCATTGGGAAAATGGGCTAAATATTGCGCTAATCTTTCATCGGGTTTCTCTTCCTTACCTGCTTGACTGATGCTTGAGGCTTTTTCTCCCATCACAATGAGGGCGGGGCGATCGAACTTTTGAATCGTACCGCTATAATCCTGGCGCCAAAACCCCGCTAAAAACGAGAAAACCGCGTGTCTGCTGTCAGGATTCGCCGCCCCAGCCTGCAAAGCATCCAACCATTCGCTGTCAACTTTTGCCGCATCGCCAAACAGTTGTTTCACAGAAAAAGAACGCAAAAATTCAGCGCGTCTGGCGTAGCGGTAAAAAGCATTTCCCAAGGGAGAATTTAACAAATTCCAGACAATCCTTTGCTGTCTTTCTGTCGAATGTTTGTTCATTACCGCCCAAGCGGGAGGCCCGGCGAGGACTAAGCCGCGAATTAAATTTGAGCCGCTTTCCTGCTGCATTTTTGCTAAAGCCAAGCCTACAGACAGTAAAGCACCTTGTACGAGGACGATCGCAGGTTTTTTGACTACAGTTTCCAAGAAATACTGCAACTGTGCCGCCCAATCGTCAGGATAGCAAGCCACAGCCGGCATTTCGCAATCGCCGCAGCCCAAAAGGTCGGGATTATAAATCGGATTACTGTTCCCTGCTTTGTACCAACTCTCACAAAATCTATGCCAAAAGATTCTTGACAAACCAACTCCTATCGGGTGGATTAATAACAATGGGATGCTATCTTCTGTCGCAGTAGTTGGTTTATAAACTTCATAAGCACATCGATAATTTTGCCATTCGTAAAACAGCGTTGGTGATTTTATAGACGAAATGGTTGACAAATCTTTATTTGAAGGTGGTGATTGCATATTAATCTTTTAATTTTTTACTTGTTTGTTTACTTATGATGCTACGACAATGTGAGTTTTAGCTTGAACATTTGGTGGCGAGTGGGCAATCCTAATCTCTACGTTGCTGCCGAGTGCGTTGAGAAAACGAAATAGGCGTTCCGTAGAGAAATCTAATAATTTACCGCGCATCAATGCTGAGAGTGTAGGTCGATCGATTCCTAATAGCTTTGCTGCTTGGTTCTGGGTTAGTTGGCGTTCCGAAATTAATTCACTAATCTGATGAGCTAGTTCGGCCTTAATCAGTAATTCCTCTGGATTGGGTAGCCCTAAATCAGCAAAAACATTTCCACTACTGGAATGCACTTTTATTTCTTCAGTCATTTTGTTCCTCCAATTCTTGCTGTTCTAAATATTTTTTGTAGTGTTCTTTTGCACGCTTAAGTCGAGATTCAATCAAATCTATATCTTGCTTGGGGGTAGCAATTCCCTGCTTGGATTTTTTTTGAAAAGAATGAAGAACATAGACTATTCCTTCAAATTTTACGGTATATACCGCTCGGTAAGTGTCTCCATCAAAATTCTCAACAATTTCTAGAACGCCAGCACCTTTAAATCCTTTAAGCGGTTTAGCATCAGGATGCTTTTTACCCAGTTGAGCGCGGTACAAAGCAAAACCCATAATTTGCTGAACATCTTCAGGAAAGTCGCGCAAGTCGTCACGGGAACTGCCGATCCATTCAACGGGTTTTAAGAGCGACTTCATAATCTTAATTATATTATTTATATCATATCGTTTATCATAAAATAGAGAGTGACACGATCGACAACAATATCATTACTCAATTTTGTCAGAATAATCATGTCAGAACAGCGGATAACTATTTCTTTACCTAACTTGCTGCTAATTGTAGCATCGTCCTTGCTGCTAGTGCTGCTGTGGCAATTGCGGAGCCTGCTAGTAATTCTGATGATATCAGTTGTGCTGGCTGCTTCGATCGTCCCGATCGTGAATTGGGCCCAAACGATGCGGGTTCCCCGCTGGCTGGCGGTGATTATGGTTTATTTAACTCTCATCGGCGGATTTAGCGGGACGGTAGTGTTAATCGGGCCCACGGTCATCGAACAAATAGAGTTACTGCTGCGGCAGTTACCAGTTTATGTCGAAAGTTTGCGAACTGTGGCAACTAATGTATTGAGTCGCTTGAGCGACGATGCCCCAACCTTGGTGGGTCTGGTGGACACTCAATCGCTGACTAATTGGCTGATTCGATCGAGTCAACAACTGGTTTTGCGATCGTACAGTTTAACTAGAGGCATTCTAGGCGGTTTCTTCAGCCTAGTTTTAGCATTATTTATTTCAGGTTACATGGTTGCGGACAGCGACACATTAATCAAAAGTTTGGTGCAATTTTTCCCGAAACCGTGGGACGGAAGATTAGCCGCACAAGTGGCGCCAATTGGTCAAAGAATGGGGAGCTATATTCGCGGGCGAGTGTTAGTTTCGGGTATTTTAGGGATATTTATTACCACTGGTTTGAGCATTTTGGGAATGCCGGAATTTGCTTTAGGCTTGGGTGCGATCGCCGGTGTTACAAACTTGATTCCCTTCATCGGCCCAGTGTTGGGAGCAGTACCAGCATTAATCGTAGCATTAGCTAAAGGTGGCTGGGTACTTTTGTGGGTATTACTGTTATTTGTAATCATCCAGAATTTAGAAACTTACGTACTCGATCCTTTGCTGGTTGGCTCATCGGTTGGTGTGCATCCTTTATATCAATTGCTGTCTGTCTTGGGAGGCGTTCAAGTATTGGGAATTATTGGAGCTGTAATTGTGCCGCCTTGGTTTGCGGGAGTGGCAGCTTTGATTGAAAACTTGTATTTAAAACCGAAACTTAGGAGCGAACATCGAGAGGCAATCAATCAGGCTAAAAATAATTCTGACTTGCCACCTCTTACACCTTCGGCGTGACAGCAGGGGAGAAGAGGAGAAGGGGAGTAGGGAATTGAAACATACAATTTATATCGTTTCTGTTGGCATCGGAATAATAATTTTCGGAGTTCAGCGCTTACGTGACCGATCGCGGGGACACTCGTACTTGGGTATAATTCCGTAGTTGCCAGGTTTGATCTTAAATTCACAACAGCAATTTTAACATCCCAGAAGCCGTTTGATATCAAATCCGTTGGCATCGGAATTATTCATCTCTCTCTTCTCTTCCTCTGCGTCCTCTGTGTCCTCTGCGGTTCAATCATTCCGGTTCAACCGGATGTGATATGACTCCAATTATTCGATCGCTACCATTGACACTTCAACAGTATCTACAAGTCTGCCGACTAATGACTGATTACTGAACACTAAAAACTAAGGATTAATTGCCACTTCAATGCGGCGGTTGCGCTGCCGATTAGTATCCGAACTATTATCCACCGAAGGGCGACTTTCCCCATAGCCGATCGCCACCCAATGATACTTCTGACCGAGTACACCCGACAAATACTGCACCACAGCCTGAGCCCGCGCAAACGACACATTGCGATTATCCGCCGCTTCCCCCGCGTCGTCAGTGTGGCCCGCAACCCGCACAGTTGCCCCCTCGTAATTGCTCAACTCCGCCACCAAATTGTCCAAAATCGCATTAGTACCCGCGCGCAAAGAAATGCTGCCAGTATCAAACAAAACATCGCTGGGCAGAGTCACCATCAGCCCATCCCCCCCAACCACCGGATTATTGGCATTCTGTGGGGTAGTATTCACCGTTTCAGGGTTCAGACTCGGGCTGCTGCCGATCGCCGGTAAAGCAGGAACAGGACTTGTCGCCGTTTCCGGCCCCGCCAATTCCCGCGACATCAACTGCAAACGCTTTTCCAAAGTTTCCGTCGGGCGGCTGCTGCCCAACTGACTCTCCAAAGCCGCCGTGCGACCAATCAGCGCGTTCAGTTCGCCCTGCAACTGTCTCAAATCTGACAGCAATTTCTCTCTCTGGGCAGGACTGACTGTTGACTGGGGACTTGGTGTAGCGGTTGGTGGCGGAAGCGCCGGAATTGGCGTTGCTGGGGCGCGTTTCGGGCTGGAGGTCAAATTTTGAGTTCCACGCAGCAATCTCTCTGCCAGCGGCATCTCCGTCGCGCCTGACGGATAAATTTGAGCGATCGCCATCCCCAAAACCCACGCAAAACCGCTGCCCACCCCCAGCAGCAGCAGTCGAAAAATCAGCGACAGTAAAAGCAAACCTTTTCCCCGCGACTTGGAGACGCGAGTGGGGGGGATTGAAGGTTTTTGGTTAAAAGATCGCGTCATATTTCATCCCTCTCGGTGTACAGACCACATTAATTTCGATACTATCTTACCTATCCGATTGGAAATTTGAGATTTGAGATTTGAGATTTGGCCTCCAATCTAAAATCTAAAAAAGAAACCCGGTTTATATAAATCTGGGGTTTAGTGGCGAAGCATCGAGGCAGAAACCGGGTTTCTAGTCCGTTGCCTGCCAGCCTGAATCTGTTGGATAATTCAGTAAAACTTTTGGAAAAAAAACCGATGACTGACCCTTTAAATAGCCCTTATCCCGTTCCTTGGGAATGGATTAGTGCCACTCATGCTAAAGTGAGCTCCACTGCCGGCACAGGCCTCCGCTATTATCGCAGTCCATCCCTAGTATCAACTAACGGCCAATACGCAGCTTACAGTCGAATTGAGTTGCAAGTACAGCCGGAATTCTCCCGGTGTCGGGTTAGCAGTGTCATGTTTGTGGAAAATCTCAAAACCGGGGAACTGCAAACAGTGGCGGCTGCTTCGCCACTGGCCGAAAGTGGGATGTATGCTAGCGATGATACAGATATGTCCGGGACGATCGCCATTTTAGTGCCTGTTTCTTGGAATCAAGACGGTTCCCGCATTCTCGCCCGCGAATTTGAAGCACTTTTCAACTCTTCGGATATGTCCGACTACGGTGTCATTTGGGACAAAAATGATAATTACACTTATACAGTTGCTCCCGCTCGCAGTCTTTACACTCATGCTGTATTGTTGGGTTGGAGTCAAGTTTGTCCCGGACAAGTTCTGTTCCGCGCCGGCAATTTGGGCGATCGATCTTGGCCTCTTTGTGCAGTGGATATGACAGGGCAAACCGTAGCAGTCACCGAGGACAAACCCCTAGTTTTCGGCAGTCAAGCCAGCACAGACTGGATCGAACCTAAAACTCGTTTTTAGATATTATGGCGGCATTTTCTTGGATATGGCCCACAATTTTTCTAGTGTCAGGTCAGTCTTTCAACCAATTCATTTTGACGCTGGCGCTGATAGTTCTGGCTGTTATTTCCGGTCTAACAGCTTTTATTTTTATTCGGATTTTAATTAATTGGTTGCAAGCGAAATTGGAGGCAAACCGCCCTTTTTTTATACGCTCGTTCACCCGAAATACGGGCAATTCAACCGCTAATATTTCCGAACCTGAAAAGGTTTTTTTAGAGCCCAGATTCGTAGAAAGTGACGGGAATATAACTGCTACTATTTTTGGAGGCAAAAGCGATATTTCAGCAGCGCTTCAGCCGGAGATAATTTGCGAGAATTCAGCATCCGTTGCCTATCTATACAAGCCGATCGCTCTTTGGCACGGGCGCTTAATTTTGCCCTCACATGAACAGCGCCAGCCCTACGGTACCGTGTTTTTTGAAGTAATAAATGCACCCAAAAAATATAAAAACTTTATTGGCAAAACAGCATTTTTAAAATGGAGTACAAATCGCGAAGTACAGTTTTTTGTCCACGCAGTCAGTCAAGATATAAACTTTACACAAGAAACTAAAAAAAGTCAAAAATCTGGCAACATCCATCCAGATAGATTGAACGGTTGGCGAAATGTCGGCCCTTTAGAAACTCTAGCAGGCACCCGACTCGAAGACAGCGTGACTGTGATGCTGCGAAGACCGGTGATTGCGATTCATTATAGCAGCAGCGATCGCCATGAACTCACGATCGATCGCGAACCAGTACAAATTATCGGACGTTTCTGCGCCTTAGTCTCAATTTTACAGCGAAAAGAACCCGACAGCGACAAATTTATTGTCCGGCATTTCAACAAAACATCTCAACAATTTGACGGCGCCGCCGAAATCATTCGGATTCCGCAAGTACAGCCAGATAAAAATGGCGTAGCGAGGTCTACCAATCACCTGATCGAACAATCGCCATTAAATCCAGACGGCTGGTACATTTACGGCGAAAGAGACGAAGACAGTATGTTTGTAGTGGAGGCAATCGAACCCCGCAAAATAGCTCAATTAATCCCAGACGAAACACATTTCGGACTAAAAAAATCTCTCGATTATTTAAGCAGCAAAAATTGGGAAAATACACCCGCCCAAAAAGGGCAAGCAAAAAGAGTATTGTTAACCCCAAATGATGCTACAGAAAACGCTTCAATCTCTCCTTGGCAAGAAGGAGATATCGGGATAGTGATTCACAGTTTCGGGGGTATCGGCGGCAAAAAAGGCGAACGGCCACCGCTGGGAATTGTCACCGGACATTTTGCTTTCGGAGTAGCAAAAGTAGTGCGCGATCGCTTTACCAGCGAACTGCGTTTTGACATAGAATACAAACAAGTTTACGCCCACAATCCCGACGGAATTGTTGCCGGTTCCAGCAAATGGCAAAGCTACATGGGAGACTTGCAGCGCGGCTGGTTGGGCGATCGCCCGGTTTGCGATATCATCTGTAAATTAGACTGCGTGTGTTGCGACTACGATTTTGACGGCATCACGTTGTCGCCTTTAACCGAATTAAACCAGCAACTAGATATCATGATTGCCCGCTACCGCAGCGGAGACGGCACCGGCGCAAGTTTAGTCACGCCAGCAACTTCTTGTGTCCAAGATTCAAGTCAGGCAATTTACGCGACAATTAAAAAAATTACTTCCGAAATAGAGTCAAATCCTCAGATTCAAGACTGGCTGAAAACACATCCCACCGATGCACAAACCCAAAGGTTTCACCAGTTAGTAGCTTTAGGAGAAAGTTTAGAAAAAGTATTAATGCCCCTCGGAATTGTCCGTCCAGATTGGCAGAAAAATCCAAGATTGGCGGGGATTGATGCAGAACTGAAAAAAACCTTTTTTGTTGGTATAGCAAACCTGATAAAAGCTGCTATTAGTTACCGAACAATGTTGCCCAGACGCACCCAAGATGAAATAGCCAAAATTTTCTTAAAACAGGGAAATTTTTTGTGGATAATTCGCACAAATCAAGTTGGAGGATTTGACCCAGACATTGAGCCGATCGCACCAACAGGCCTTTGAATCAGCAATCGATTTGTAGATGATTCGGATATTGAAATCGCTACTAGAAAAACCAAGTCTGCCTCCCCAGACTAAGAGATTGATATCATGTCCGGTCAATTACCCTGATTCCTGTAGGGGCCCGTGAGCCAACAATATTTGCTAAAAACCGACAATCTCAAAAACCCGCCCCTGCCTATGTATTATGCGCGATCGATCGGACATGGTATCCGTCAACAGTCAACACTTAACCGTTAACAGTCAACCGTTAACAGTCAACACTTAACCGTTAACAGTCAACAATCAACCATTACCAAGGAGTGACTTGAACTTTACCACCCGGTGCCAAAACTACGCGGAAATCAGCCAGCGGTTCCGCAGGTGGCCTGGTGCCAACCGGTTTGTAAAGCAACTCCGACAACGGCGTTTCGGATCGATCGACTGCTGCCGAATTCTCCGGCTTGTAACCGACAATCGCCCCGTCTTGGGCCGCACTCACCCGATAAACCAACTCCGCATCAACCGGAGGCTTATCCTTCACAACTCCGTCAATTTGCTGGGAAAGTTTGCCCCTCAACAGCTCAATTTCCCCTGGATCGGTAATTGGCACCGCGCCCACCTCTGGGCTTGCCAAACCTTCAGCAACAGGAGTGGGCGTGCTTTCCGGCGAAGTGCTCGACTGCGGTGTGGCCAACGGTGAAGCGTCCGGCTGCGGCGCGGGGCTCGGAGTCGGCGAAAGCGATTCAGCGTTTGGAGTTTGAGTTCCAGGCAGCAAACCGTCAGCAGGAGGCGTGGGATTGGGATTAGGCGAACCCGATCCACCCGGATTCGGCGTCCCCTGATTCTGGCCTGCAGGATTGGGCTGCGGCACCGGATCTCTCTGGCGCTGGACTTCCGGCACCGGCACCAAGAAAAACGCCATCGCAGCCAAAGCCAAACTCGACACCCCCACGACAGCAGGTAAAGTCCGCTTCGCCAAAGGTTCGGCCGACTTGACGTAACGCCTGGAAATTGGGGTTAATTGCAGCGACAATTCCGGCAGCGTCTGCGTGTCGGCAAAAAACTGATCGATCGCCTCTACCAAGTCAAATAGCTGTACCGTTGTCAAATCTACTTTTGCCGACAGTTCTGGTTTTTGATCGATTTGGGGTGGGCTGCCTGTGGAGGCGGGTAGAACGGTCAACCGGTGCAAATTCCCGTCAATTCTATGTAACTGTACCATGCCCAAATTCGGGCCGTAGCGATCGGGATAATGCACTCCGCTCATAAATTCTTGAGCGTAGCTGCTGACGGCCCTCACCAAGCTTTCAAAAAAGTCTCGTCCCCCGCTTAAAGGCTCGCGGAGACCGTTCACATAGCATTCAGCGCTCATTAGTATGGAAAGCACCGGCCGTATATCTAACTGGCTGGCTGCCGATCCATCGCTCAACCCTTCTAGAACCAGGGTGCAATTTGGCAGACTGTACTGACGCCTAATAGTCATTTTTTATTCAACTTCTCCATCAAACAGGCTAACCCAGAAGCGCTGCATTCCGGCTGTGCCTGTACAAAATAGCAGTTTGCTCAACAAGTTCAAAGCTAGTTCGTTGAGCTTGTCGTCGGAATCGTAAGCTGCAACTAGCGATCGCTTGGGGTTCATGCGCGATCGAAAGTGAGCTCGAAAGCGTTCTAAATACTCCGCCAGCGGCTGGTTCTGGTTGAGGGGGATATTTTTCGATCGCAACTGCTGGGAGTCTAGCAGCAACTGCCGAATTGTGGCGGTTAACTTACGCGCCATATTACAGGCGATCGCCACCAGCGCTTTTGCCTCCACAATGGTAAGGGAGCGGCGCTGGGTATAGCGTCTCAGCGGGTTAGTATTACGCATCAGCCAAAGGGCAACCCGATTTTTGATAATTGATCCCAATTCCAGGTCCTTTGACACAGCCAGCATTTCTTCCGCACCTCCGAGATACAAGGCTTCGATCGCCAGCAACATCAAGTCAATTTGCAATCTGGCTCGGCGAGGACATCCCCCATCGGAGGGCGACAAGTCTGGCAAACTGTCTAAAATCAACGGGTTTGACTGGGTAAGCGAAGTTTCTGACGGCATTAAGATCACGGCAACATCCATTCCAAACAAACTATACGGGCAGGGGGGGTCTTGAGCAAGACAAATTCTCAACCAAGAACTTCTCTGGGATACTTTATTTTTATCATTGACTTTTAAGTATATTTTCTAATTTAGCAGCAACCGACCGTCGCGGGCGAGCTCCGGCGAGAGTTCGATCGCCCACTCTCCTACCCCCGCCGCCGCTTTGTGATTCCTTGCTTCGCCAAGGGTGAAGGGAAGAGTCAGAAAGCGACCAAGAATTACCCCTTTCCCCTTTCTTATTCTCTATTGGAATCAATCAATGTTCAGGCTTTTGGGGTTGCACCGCCGCTTCTCTTTGAGCCGTAAAATCAGTAGCCGCCGCCTTATCAGTTAGACTAATTTTTCCCTTGAGGGTTTCTTGCTCCACAATTCCGCGCATTTTAACAGAACTGTTTTGACCGGTTGCTGTGGAGTCGCTGCAACCCGCTAAATTAGGAACCGCACCCGACAAGTTCAATCCTTGAGTTTCCCACTTACCAAATAGATAAGGTTTCTCCTCGGCTGTTTTTTCCATGCCCTCCCTGCTGCCCGATCGCAAATTACCGCTTAAATAAACACCCGATTGCTCGATTGTCAATACCAAAACATCAGATTTCAGACATTCGGGCAAACTTTTAGGATCGAAGCGATAATTTCCAGCAATTGCCGGGGCCGCCTTTAAATTTGTTTCGCCGTAAGCAGTTACTACTTTAAACAGCAGTGCAACTGAGCCGATCGCAACCCCATAAAATGCCAGTGATTTGAGGCTTAAATGATTCATCATCTTGGTAATTAATAATTGGGCATTGGCCAAACAGGGCATTGGCCAAACAGGGCATTGGCCAAACAGGGCATTGGCCAAACAGGGCATTGGCCAAACAGGGCATTGGGCATTGGGCATTGGTACTAACTCACAAATAACCAATAACCAATAACCAATAACTAATAACAACAGTCAACAGTCAACAGTCAACAGTCAACAGTCAACAATCAACAGTCAACCGTCAACCGTCAACTGACTACACTTGAGGAAGTACCGATGCCAAGTGCGATCGCACTCTAACGTAGCACCGCGCAATCAGTAGCGAAGAATGACACTGCACAGCCAATTCATCAGTATACTGTCCCAAAGTTTGGCGCTCAATTCCCCACTCCCGACTCGTACCCGCAATAGTCAAATCAGCATTAGCAGAAGCCACCACCACTGCTTGAATGGGTTCAGCAGCCTCCACAATCGGAGTTTCAATGCGCGATCGCACCTCAACCGGTAACTGATCCATCACTCGCTGAAACTCGTAACTCAGATTGTTTTCAGCTTCCCCGTCAACCGCCACCCGCAGCACCGTCAAACGGCGTTCCTCGCTATTAACTAACAGTCTCAGCGCCAATTCTAAACCAAAATCATCGTGAATGTTTGCCGCGTAAGGTACTAACAAGTTATTCAACCTTTCCCGGCCTCTGTCAACAAAAATTGCTACATCCACCTTAGCGTTGCTGAGAATTTGGCCGACACGTCCTCCCAAACGGTTGCTGCTAAAAGTAGGTCTGTGCCATCCTAATAAAATCAAATCCGCGCGATCGATCTCCGCAATTTGGGCCGTTTCCCTGGCTACATCATTAGTAACCCGAATGATGGGATGTACGAATTTTCTCGCATCGGGCACTTGCAAACTATCAATCAATTCTGATAATTTCGAGCGGCGCTCTTGAATAATGCGATCGGCTTCCGCAGGCGTACTTTCAAAGGCATAGTCATCATTTAATTCTATCAAACTCAGAGGATGAACCGCCGCCGACTGTAAATCCTCACCACCCATACCAGCAGCCGGCTGCGCCAGCGCTACGGCTAGTCGCAGTAAACCTTTCTGCGTGCTGGGATTGGCAACCGGTACTAAAATTCGATAAGTTGGCAGCAATTTCTTAGCAGTTTCTTCGGTGCTGTCAGCCATTTCTAAATCCTCTAATTCTGAATCCTCAGAGTTAACTTCTGAAATATCTAACCGAATTAACCGTTTTGGATAAGTCCACTCCAACAGAGGCGAAGTCATAAAAGTTGTCACTAAAGCCATGATGACTAACATCGTAAATAGCAGCGGCGAAACTACGCCCAAGGAAAGACCGATATTCAGCACAATTAGTTCAGTCAAACCGCGAGTATTCATCAGCCATCCCAGCGCTGAAGCTTCGCGGTTGCTGATGCCACAGACTCTGGCCGCAACGTAAGTGCCGACGTACTTGCCGATAATTGCCACTCCCAAAACTGCGGCGCACAGCAGCCACAATTCGGGACTGTTGAGCAAGCCGATTTGAGTCCGCAAGCCACTGTAAGCAAAAAATATTGGCAGCAGAAATATTAGTACAAAGTCTTCGGTTTTTTCAGCTAATTCTCTGGTTAATCCCGCATTTTTTGGCATGGCAGCACCCAGCAAAAATGCACCGAAGATTAAATGAATTCCGATCAATTCAGTAATTAAGGCAGAAGCTACAACTCCCATGTAAATTCCCGACAGCACTAACTGTGTTAATCTGCCGGTACGGTTGTAGTGCTTGGAAAGCCGCTGCAAGAACCAGCGGACTATAGTCAGCATGAAACCGATGTAAATTAAAGACTCAATAATTGTCGGCAAAGCACCGATCATTGAATTAGTACGAGTAACTGCGATCGCCACCGCTAACAAACACCACGCCGTCACGTCGTCTACAGCAGCGCAAGTCAAGGCCAACGTCCCCAATTTGGTATTCTGCAAGTTGTGTTCTGTAATAATTCTTGCCAGCACCGGAAAGGCAGTAATTGACATCGCAGCGCCCAAAAACAAAGCAAAGGCGGTAAACGAAACGCTATTATTTGAAACGATGGGATACAGCAGCAGTGCGAGCAAGCTTCCCAGGGAAAACGGCACTAGAATGCTGACGTGGGAAGTTAAAATCGCTATATCTAAATTGCTTTTGAGATACTTGGGATTCAGTTCCAAACCAATCAAAAACATGAAAAATATTAGCCCCACTTCAGATAGCACGTTGAGGAAGGGAACGGCTTCGGCTGGAAAAAGTGCTGTTGCTAAATCGGGTGCAACTAAGCCAAATAGAGAAGGCCCAAGCATAATTCCTGCTACAATTTCTCCAATGACTTGAGGTTGTTTGATCGCTCGAAATCCTAAGCCTACAAGTCTCGAAAGTCCGATGACAATTAGAACTTCAAGCAGAACGAGAATGGGTATGGGCATGGCGTTTTTAGCTTTGGGATTTTTGCGGATGGAGAGGGCAGGGTACTAAAGCTGACTGAATTGCCGATCGAAAAAAATGGATACCAGCTCGATCGAAGGTAGAAGGCACAAGAGGCGCACCAACAACGCCATTCTCTCACAAGCGAACAAAGGCTTTGGCAACCTCTCACCTGGATTTTTCGTTTTTTAGAAGCGCTTGCAAGTAACTTTAACCGCAGCCTGCGTACCCCGCACTATATCTCACCTCCGGGTGCCCACCGCCCATTTAAACTCACATCTTGCACCATCCTCAATTACTTGTTTAGGAACAGGCAAGATGCCTGTTCCACAAGAAAACTCGTTCTTTGTGGAACGGGCCGGAGAGCCCGTTCTTGACAATGGTGCAACATCTGAGTTTAAACCTAGTGAGATAAGATTGTCAGCAAAAGTAGTGCGCGCTGTGATAAACTAGAAAAGTTGTTTAAATTCGCACATCCGGGTTTTCGGGTGTTTCTAGGGCGCAAACCTTCAGAAATACGACCGGGTGGAGGATTAACCCGAATTAGGAGTTAAAAATACAATGCCAGTAGTCAGTTTGGCTCAAATGTTAGAGTCAGGGGTTCACTTCGGACACCAAACCCGTCGGTGGAACCCGAAAATGTCTCCATACATTTTCACAGAGCGCAACGGGGTTCACATCATCGACCTCGTGCAAACCGCTCAGCTTATGGAAGACGCCTACGAGTACATGAGAGTTGCCTCAGAAAAAGGCAAAAAGTTTTTGTTCGTGGGTACGAAGCGCCAAGCTGCAGGGATTGTAGCCCAAGAAGCTCAACGCTGCGGTGCTTATTACGTCAACCAGCGCTGGCTGGGGGGAATGCTCACTAACTGGACGACGATTAAGTCCCGCGTGGAGCGCCTCAAGGATTTGGAGCGCCGCGAGGAAATCGGCGCCCTCGATTTGTTGCCGAAAAAAGAAGCTTCGGTACTGCGCCGAGAAATGGCAAAACTCCAGAAATATCTGGGCGGGATTAAATCTATGCGGAAGATTCCCGACGGAGTGGTGCTGGTAGACCAACGCCGCGAGTATAATGCGGTGTTGGAATGCCAAAAGTTGGGAATTCCGATCGTCTCTCTGTTGGATACCAACTGCGACCCGGATTTGGTTGACATTGCGATTCCGGCGAATGACGATGCTATTCGATCGATCAAGCTGATTGTCGGCAAGTTGGCTGATGCCATCTACGAAGGTCGTCACGGTCAGCAGGGCGGCGACTCTGAGGAAGACTACGACTACGACGGTGGTTACGAAGGCGCTGAATATGATGGCGAAATCGAAGAATTGGATGACCCCGATTATGTAGATCCCGACGACGCTGCTGAGGCCGACGGCGAAGAAACCGAGAGCTAGTATTGCCCTCGGAATCTGACACCAGGAAATTAAAAATTAAAGATTGAAAATTAAAAATAATTATTATTTTTAGTTGGATATTTTTAATTTTTAATTGTACATGGCAGGAGTCTAAGTCATTAGTAGAGTTCTGCCAAAAGCATTCATTGTGTCAGCGCCAGAATGAATTCTAGCGCTACACCTACAAAGTCGGTACTAATATCGACTGGGTATTTCTTCACTCTGGTCTAATCATTAACATTAAAATTAGTGACTAATGACTGATGACTAATGACTAATGACTAATGACTAATAACTAATTTTGATTGGGAACTTAAAGAAGATGGCGGACATATCTGCAAAACTTGTTAAAGAACTGCGCGAAAAAACTGGCGCGGGCATGATGGACTGCAAAAAAGCCCTCGTTGAAAACGAAGGCAATATGGAAACATCCATTGAGTGGCTGCGGAAAAAAGGTCTGGCTTCGGCAGGTAAAAAAGGTGGACGAGTTGCGTCAGAAGGGCTTGTAGGCAGCTACATTCACACCGGCGGCCGCGTGGGAGTGCTGGTGGAAGTTAACTGCGAAACAGATTTTGTGGCACGTCGCGAAGAATTCCAAAAGTTGGTGCGGGATATTGCGATGCAAATTGCAGCTTGCCCGAATGTGGAATACGTGAAAGTTGAAGATATCCCCGCCGAAGTTGTCGAAAGAGAAAAGGCAATTGAAATGGGCAAAGATGACTTGGGCAACAAGCCGGACAACATCAAAGAAAAGATTGTTCTAGGGCGGATTGAGAAGCGCATGAAAGAGTTATCTTTGATGGATCAGCCTTTTATTAAAGATCAGAATATCTCGGTGGAAGAGTTGGTGAAACAAACGATCGCCCAAATTGGAGAAAATGTCCAAGTGCGCCGATTCGTGCGTTTTGTCTTGGGCGAAGGCATTGAAAAGGTAGAAGCTAACTTTGCCGATGAAGTGGCAGCCCAAATGGGTGCTCAATAATCCCAACTTAAGATTTAGAATTAAAAATTAAAAATGTGAAAAATCAATTTTTTGCATTTTTAATTTTTAATTTTTATAGGACTTATGGACAAACTATAGCCTTTCTCAGAAAGATAAGGTACTCATGGGCATAGGGCATAGGGCATAGGGCATAGGGGATACCTCACTTTTTTGAGAACCGCTATATATTTGTAGGCTGGGCACTGCAAACCTTACTACTACAGACAGCGTAAAAAGTGAAAATTTGCGTAATATCAAATCCGTTAGCATCGGAATAGTAAATTAGAGTTCACTGTCAACAGTCAACCGTCAACAGTCAACCGTCAACAGTCAACATCATTCCGGTGTAACCGGAAATGATATAAGTCCTATTTTAATTTTATACGAGAGATATGGTGCGACCAAGAGAGAGAATAGAGCAAGATTTGGCAGGACTCGAAGAGGCTTTAGCAGCCTTGAATTTGGAGTTTCGCAGTACCTACGAAGGTTATTTAACTGCGTTGGGACAAGCGGTGCGGCAGCAGTTAATTTTGGCTTGCTATCACCTTTGCACTCAAGCCGTACCGGAGTCGTTTCTCAAGTTGTCCTTCGATGGGCGGCAAAAAATGCAGCAGTCTGTAAGGGCTTTGGCTGTGGCGTCGGAGGAAAAATTGCGATCGCTGGTGACTGAATCACAAGCAGAGGAAGAAATAGAGAAAGAAGAAGACGAAGAGGAAGACGAAGAGGAAGACGAAGACGACTTCGACAAAGACGAAGAGGAAGACGAAGAAGAGGAAGACGAAGAAGACGAAGAAGACGAAAAGGAAAAAAACCCAGTTTCCGCCATTAACTATCTATTTTCATTGGCAAATTATCAATTGCCAAGTGCCAATTCCCCAGAAAGTTTGGCACGCTGGCAAAATAGTATTGAAAAGTCGCTCGTCCATATACTCAAGCTGCTTTCTCGCGACACCAACCGCTTGCTGCAACAGTCGGGAATCTTGCCGAGTCAATTGCCAGAACCGGTTCTAGAAGCTGCTTCTCAAGCTGAATCCTCCGGCGATAGTGTTGCCGGGCCGCCTAACTTATTAAACTTAATCATTGAAACCGATGCCTCATCAGCATCGCGCAAATTGGCGGCAGCAACCTTTGGTAGTAGGGCGCTGCACATTACAGCGATTAAACTGCGGCTGTCGGAAATAGAGTTTGCCGATGCGGGAACCTCGGCTTGGCGCCAGCAAATTCGTAACCTCTCTGTAAAGTTGAACTCGCTGGGCCGCGATTACCAGAAAAAGCAGCGGGAACTCGCTGTGGTGGAGGCTGAGTCGGCTTGGCGATCGAGTTGGTTTGAAGATTAGTCAGTTGACAGTTGTCAGTTGTCAGTTGTCAGTTGTCAGTTGACAGTTGTCAGTTGTCAGTTGACAGTTGACAGTTGTCAGTTGACAGTTGTCAGTTGTCAGTTGTCAGTTGACAGTTGTCAGTTGTCAGTTGTCGGGAATTCTTGAGCTATGATTAATAACTAATGACTAACGACTAATGACTAATGACCAATGACCAATGACTAATGACTAATGACTAATGACTAATGACTAATAACTAATGACTGATGACTAATAATCAACCCGAATGGCAGCGATTGCAAAAAGCTCTTTCAGTAGAAGCCGATCGCGGATTTAACGACATCCAAGGCAGTCAATACCGCTTCAGCGAGTTTCTGGGCCTGAGTTTGAGACAGTTGGCAGGTTCTGTGGCGGCTTCTTCGCGCGATCGAGCCAGACAACTAGCTGCTGAATTTGACATCTACCCTCAGAAAGATATCGAACAGCGCCAACATTCGATCGCCATTACCGTCAGTTTTCTGAGGCAAATGGAGCAAGTTTGGGAACAAGAAACTCGCCACCAGCAAGAACAAGTAGCACCAGTCAGACCCGCAAACGCTAACGCTTCTGAACCAACCGCCCCAGCAGTTTCCGTTCCCCGAACAGCACCCCTGAGTACAGCAGCCGCACCACCAAGCCTGACTCTCGACCAACAGTTAACCCGCGTCACCGGCATCGGCCCCGCCAACGGCAACCGCTTGGTCAAACTTGGTTTATACACTGTATATGACTTGCTTTACTACTATCCCCGCAACCACATCGACTATGCAAAGCAAGTACAAATTCGCGAGCTAGTAGCCGGGGAAACTGTCACTTTAATCGCAGAAGTAAAGCGCTGCAATTGCTTTTCTAGTCCCAAGAATAAGAAATTAACCATATTAGAAGTAATTTTAAAAGACCGCACCGGAGAAATAAAAATAAGTCGTTTTTTTGCAGGCCCTCGCTACAGCAATCGCGGTTGGCAAGAATTCAAAAAGCGCGAGTATTGTACTGGTGCGGTGCTGGCAGCTTCCGGGTTAGTGAAGCAGGGTAAATATGGCATTACTTTAGAAAATCCTGAGTTAGAAGTATTAGACGACTCCGGCGGTGCGATCGAATCAATGAAAGTCGGCCGCCTGATACCAGTTTATCCGCTGACGGAAGGGGTGGATGCTGGTTCGGTGAGGCGATCGATTTTGGCGGCAATGCCGGCGGCGAAAATGTTGCCAGAATCGCTACCAGAGGATTTGCGCGAGCGTTACGGTTTAATGGGTTTAGCCGATGCCGTGACTAATATTCACTTTCCGCTCGATCGAGATTGTTTGGCCGCCGCCCGCCGTCGCTTAGTTTTTGACGAATTTTTCTACCTGCAATTAGGACTTTTAAAGCGCCGCCAAACCCAAAGGAAAGCTCAAGCTAGTGCAGTCATCCTTCCTACTGGCAAATTGATCGAACATTTTTATGAAATCTTGCCTTTTGCGTTGACTAATGCTCAGGAAAGAGTAATCAACGACATCCTCAACGATTTAGCTTCATCGCAACCGATGAACAGATTAGTGCAAGGCGATGTCGGTGCTGGCAAAACCGTAGTGGCCGTCGTGGCAATGCTAGCAGCAATTCAATCCGGCTATCAAGCCGCTTTAATGGCGCCGACAGAAGTTTTAGCAGAACAGCATTACCGCAAATTGGTAGGTTGGTTTAACTTGATGCACTTGTCTGTTGAACTGTTAACTGGTTCGACAAAAGTAGCCAAGCGCCGCGAAATTCACAGCCAGTTAGAAACCGGAGAATTACCTGTTTTAGTGGGAACTCACGCGCTGATTCAAGATACGGTGAATTTCCATAAGTTGGGTTTGGCGGTAATTGATGAACAGCACAGATTCGGCGTGCAACAGCGCGCTAAATTGCAGCAAAAAGGCGAAGCTCCCCACGTTTTGACGATGACGGCAACTCCCATTCCCCGGACGCTGGCGCTGACGCTGCACGGGGATTTAGATGTGAGTCAAATTGATGAACTCCCCCCCGGTAGGCAGGCGATTCAAACCACTGTACTGTCGGCAAAAGAACGCATTCAAGCTTACGATTTGATTCGGCGGGAAGTGGCAAGCGGGCGTCAAGTTTATGTGGTGCTGCCGCTGGTGGAGGAGTCGGAAAAGTTGGACGTGCGATCGGCAATTGAGGAACAAGAGAAACTGCAAAAAAGCGTATTTCCTGAGTTTAAGGTGGGTTTGCTGCACGGTAGGATGAGCAGTGCTGACAAAGATGAGGCAATTAGTAAGTTTCGAGACAAAGAAACTGATATTTTAGTATCTACTACTGTGGTCGAAGTGGGAGTAGACGTGCCGAATGCCACGGTAATGCTGATTGAAAATTCTGAGCGTTTTGGACTGTCGCAACTGCACCAGTTGCGGGGTAGAGTCGGTCGGGGCAGCAACCGTTCTTATTGTTTGTTAATGCCCGGTTCCAAAACGGCGGAAGCTATGCAGAGAATGAAGGTTTTAGAACAATCTCAAGATGGCTTTTTTATTGCAGAAATGGACATGAGATTGCGCGGGCCTGGTCAGGTTTTGGGAACTCGGCAGTCGGGTTTGCCGGATTTTGCTTTGGCGAGTTTGGTGGAGGATCAGGAGGTTTTGGAGTTGGCGAGGGCGGCGGCTCAAATGGTAATTGAGAATGATGAAAGTTTGAATCAGTGGCCGGTGGTGCGGGATGAATTGGAGCGGAGATATCAGCGGATGATGAGTGGGTCGATTTTGACTTAGAGAGTTTGGGAGTACCTCAACCCAACCTATTTTCTGAGAGAATTTTTGCCTGGGTGTGGGTGATTTTTATCGATTGTAAGGATTCCCGTACCGATCGAACCAAGAATCCTTCGCAGGAATGACGGGGAAGTGTCAAAATTAAGGTAGTGCTGCCAGAAACAGGGAAAACAAAATCCAACCTGTACTCCCAGGTCCGAGGAAACATTGATTCCTCGCTTGTCACGCTTGCAGGTAGTGGCCGACGGGTGGGCGACGGTTCGTCGCATTTAACTAACGCGAACGGGAAGTCCCGCACTCTATCCGTTTACAAGGATGAGGGACGGGATGAAAGCGCAGCCCGAAAGTAAATTGAGCGATAGCGAATCAATATCAATTCTATCTGTTATAATCTTATCAGTATTCGACACTTTTGATAAATGTATAAAGCATACAAGTACAGAATCTATCCCACAAATGAGCAAGAAAACTTGCTTGCCAAGTCTTTTGGCTGTGCGAGATGGTTCTGGAACTATGCTCTAAACTTGTGTCAAGAAACCTATAAAAATACTGGTAAAGGATTGTCCAGAGGATACATACAAGGCTTACTTCCTGCTCTCAAGAAAGAATATGAATGGTTAAAAGAACCATATTCTCAATGTTTACAAGTAGTCGCATTGAATTTATCCACTGGCTACAAAAACTTTTTTGATAAAAAGGCAATGTTGCCTAAATTCAAATCAAAACATAGTCGGCAGTCGATTAGTTATCCCCAAAACGTCAAAGTTGACGGTGACTACATCAATCTGCCTAAGATCGGATTGGTTCATTGTAAGCGTCATCGTGATTTTGAAGGTGATATTAAAACTGTTACTGTATCGCGCAATCCTGATGGTAAATACTTTGTATCCGTCTTGATTGACGATGGCAAGGCTAACCCTGAATCAGTACCAGTTGATAAAGCTGTTGGCATCGATCTGGGATTAACTCATTTTGCGATTACCAGTGAGGGATCTAAGTTCACTAATCCTAAATTTTTTGTCAAGTGTCAGCGCAATCTAAAACGCAAACAGCAAAAGCTTTCTCGCAAAAAGAAAGGCAGTCAAAACCGTAAAAAGGCAAAGTTGGTAGTGGCAAAAGTTCACTCCAAAATTGCCAGATGTCGTGAAGATTTTCTACAGAAACTATCCCGCAAGATAGTCAACGAAAACCAAGTTATTGCAGTGGAAAATCTCAACATCAAAGGTATGGTCAAGAATCATAACTTAGCCAAGGCGATTAGCGATGTTGGCTGGGGTATGTTTTGCACAATGCTTAAGTACAAGGCCCAAAGTGAAGGTAAACAATACATTGAGATTGATCGATGGTTTCCTAGCTCAAAAACTTGTCATGTTTGCCTAAATCAAGTTGAGCATCTCACTCTTGATGTTAGGGCATGGACTTGTAAGCATTGTGGTACTCATCATGACCGTGATGTAAATGCGGCGATCAACATCAGAAATGAAGCCTTGCGGATTCTGGCGTTAGGAACTAGCGCTTCTGCCTGTGGAGGGGATGTAAGTCGATCTGGTAAAACTTCGGTTTTGTTGGACGCTATCCCCGTTGAATCAGGAAGCCAGCGCTGTACCGCTTAGACGGTCGGCGTCTGGTAGTTCACTCTCAACAGTAATTGTCAGTAACTCAGGGCTTTAGCCGCTGAGCTTGCAAGAGAAATCTCTCGCAAGCTGTACTGACCAGACCGCTCGCAAGAGCAGCCGTTATTTGGGTCACGACACTCCTTGAATGCGAAGCTAGTTTTTCGCTCTGTCGCTTTCAATTAAACAGTGCTAAAGTCACTCTTTACAGTGTTGCAAGCCTAACAAGCCCAGATAACCAGGTCGAAGCTAACATTACCCCGCTTTCTTAGGCTCATAAAAGAGCAAACATTATGCGTGAGCGGGTTGCGACCTTCGAGATGGTAATTGTCCCATCGAAAGTACATCACAGAAGTACACCGAATTTAGCAATCCCCGTGTAATGGAAAGATTCACGGCGGTTGAAACCGCCGAGCCGTTTTCCACGAGCGGTCTAAAGACACGCTCGTTTCCCACTTCCCGAATTTTTTTATGAAAGATCTCACTCGTTATCGAAATATCGGCATCTTCGCCCACGTAGATGCTGGCAAGACCACCACAACTGAAAGAATCCTGAAACTGACGGGTAAAATCCACAAAATCGGTGAAGTTCACGAAGGCGCGGCGACTACTGACTTCATGGAACAGGAGCAAGAGCGCGGTATTACGATTCAATCCGCTGCTACCACCTGCTTCTGGAACGAGCATCAGCTCAACATCATCGATACTCCCGGACACGTCGATTTTACGATCGAGGTTTACCGTTCTTTGAAGGTTCTTGATGGTGGCATTGGTGTGTTCTGCGGTTCGGGTGGAGTTGAACCGCAATCTGAAACCAACTGGCGCTACGCTAACGATTCCAAAGTCGCTCGCGTTATCTACATCAACAAGCTCGATCGCACGGGTGCAGATTTTTACCGCGTTGTCAAGCAAGTTGATAAAATCCTCGCAGCTAAACCGATGGTAATGGTATTGCCGATCGGCATAGAAGAAAAGTTTTGCGGCGTAGTCGATTTGCTGACCCGCAAAGCCTGGATCTGGGATGATTCCGGCGATCCGATGAACTATGAAATTAAAGATGTCCCCGCCGATATGGTCGATGATGTCGAAACTTGGCGCGAACAGTTGATCGAACTGGCCGTCGAGCAAGACGACACTCTGATGGAACAGTATCTCGAAGGCAACGAGCCGAGCATCGACGACCTCAAGCGCTGTATTCGCAAAGGTACTCGCGATCGGGCATTTTTCCCCACCTACTGCGGCTCATCGTTTAAAAATAAGGGCGTGCAGTTGGTTCTTGATGCCGTAGTTGACTACCTGCCAAACCCGATGGAAGTCACACCGCAGCCAGAAGTCGATCTCGAAGGCGAGGAAACCGGCGAGTTTGCGCTCGTCGATCCCAACAGACCATTGCGGGCACTCGCGTTTAAGATCATGGACGATCGCTACGGTGCTCTAACCTTCACGCGCCTGTACTCCGGTACTCTGTCCAAGGGCGACACCGTACTCAACACCGCCACAGGCAAGACCGAGCGGATCAGCCGTTTGGTGGAAATGCACGCCAACTCTCGCGAAGAAATTGAATCGGCCCAAGCCGGGGACATTGTGGCGATCGTGGGCATGAAAAACGTCCGCACCGGACACACCATCTGCGACCCCAAAAATCCCGCCACCTTAGAGCCGATGGTATTCCCCGATCCCGTTATTTCGATTTCGGTCAAACCGAAACAAAAAGGCGCGGAAGAAAAAATGGGAGCAGCCCTCACCAAGATGGTGCAAGAAGACCCATCCTTCCACATGGTGACGGATCAAGAAAGCGGCGAAATGATTCTCAAGGGGATGGGCGAGTTACACCTCGACATCAAAGTAGACATTCTCAAGCGCACCCACGGCATCGAAGTAGAAGTCGGCGAACCGCAGGTAGCCTACCGCGAGTCGATTACCAAGCGCCTCGAAGACGATTACACCCACAAAAAGCAATCAGGTGGTTCCGGTCAATTCGCCAAAATCGGCTACGTGATCGAGCCTGGTGAGCCTGGAAGTGGCTTCATATTTGAGTCAAAAGTGACTGGTGGTAGCGTGCCGAGAGAATATTGGCCAGCGGTCGAAAAAGGCTTTGAAAGCTGCATCGACAAAGGCGTCTTGGCTGGATTCCCCTGCCTAGACTTGAAATTCACGCTTCTAGAAGGCGGTTTCCACCCCGTTGACTCGTCAGCAATGGCCTTTGAAATTGCTGCCAAAGCGGCCTATCGTCAGTCTCTGCCGAAAGCCGGGCCTCAGTTGCTCGAACCGATTATGAATGTCGATGTATTCACTCCAGATGATTACATGGGCGACGTGATCGGCGACCTCAACCGCCGCCGGGGGATGATGAAATCTCAGGAGACAAGCCAGACAGGAGCACGGATCAAGGCAGATGTACCGTTGAGCGAAATGTTTGGTTACATTAGCGATTTGCGTACTATGACCTCTGGGCGCGGACAGTTCTCCATGTCCTTCTCGCACTATGCTCCTTGTCCGAATAACATCGCTGAAGAAGTGATCAAGGCGGCAAAAGAGCGTCAAGCTGCGAAGTAGTAGTGCTTTTGACTCCCGGTAGGTGCTATCTGGAGTCAAACAGAACAATTCAATCCCCGACAACTTCTACGAAGTCGGGGATTTAATCTAGATAATAAGTACAGTGAGGTTCGACAAAAAAATATGATTGAGTCGATCGCAACACTTTCACTAACAGACTTCCTCGCTCAACCGGATATTGAATCCTCGCCTGCATGGGAATTTATTCTGGGACGAGCGGTTCAAAAAACTATGCCAACCCTTTTTCATTCGCGACTGCAACACAACTTGGTTAACTATATCAACGATCGGACTGATCGATTTGAAGCGATACCAGAGTTGCGTTGCTTGGTACTTCCCTACTCGCCAGTACCAGATATAGCGATTGTAGCAGGCGATCGGCTTACCGATGAAGACGGACCACTTAACGGCGCACCGGATTGGTTAATTGAAATTCTATCGCCGGATCAAAGCACTTTAAAATTGCAGAATAAGATCCTCCACTGCCTCATTAACGGCACGCAATTAGCATGGCTAATCGATATCTCTCACCAACAAGTTTGGGTATGGCAGGGTGAGGAGCTACCTATAATCTGTTCGGGTGCAGATATTTTACCAGTTTTAGGTATTCTCCCGGAACTTACGGTTGATGCTGTGATGGCTATGATTCGCCGACAGTAGGCATTTTATTAGAAAACTGGGTTTAAAACCCCGTTGATAGTAATTAGGGTTTGCTGAATATACCGCATATTGCGTGGTCTGGGTTTGCGATCGGCTTATTCAGGAAGCCCCACATATTAGATAGTAGAACCACGAGCCGACTTCAACAACATCTTGATTTCTTCAAGACTAAATGGTGGTGAACGACGATGAATCATAGCGTGACAATTTGGACAAACAGGACGCAAATCTTTTATAGGGTCAATTTCATACTCTTCTGCAATTTCTGAAAGGGGTTTTAGATGATGAACATGAATGAAACCTTTTCCTGGTTGTCCAAAAGTTTTGCCAAAATCGAAATCACAAATATAGCAACTAGAACCGTAATAATCAATACATTTTTGTCGAGCTTTAGGCTCTCGTTCATAGGCATTGACTGAAACTTGCCGTACAGCCCCTTCACGAAATGTTTCTACTGCATCTACTTCATCAGGAAATAATCTAGTAGTTACAGATTCCTGAACCTGAAGCGGATTTTGCCAATCCCTCAAACATTTTAGGTAGTCCTCAAAACGGTCTTCCTCACCAAGAAACACATTTGCTGCAGCACGAAAGATAGCAAAGATTTCGACAAAGTTATTAATCACTGGCTGAGCTGCATCTAGGTCTTTAATAGGAATAACTAGGGATGGACTCTGAATATAAGTACCATTCCTACCTCCTTCATGAATTAATTGCAGTTTGTTAATGAACTCATCATACTTTAACTTACCATATTTTTCCGGTGCAATATTATCAGAGGAAATATTATATCTACCATGCTTCAAAATCCTAGTAACATCTTCTAAATGGTTTTTCATAACGTGAACAATCGGATTGCTTTCTAGCCCTCTTAATCCAAAAAAATTCACAAATAAACTATAAGAAGTACACTCGAATCTCTGTTGGAAATACCAACCTTTTCCTTTTATTGCCAAGCCAGCGGTTGCTATTTTGAAGGGCCGGGTTTTCTTGGCTACAAGGCTGTGCCATGGTGTAGTCAATATCTGACAATCTGAGAGTACATCTGTGCCATAAACTTGGTGAATTTGGTCACAAGCTTGTTTAATGATTATTTTAAGCTTAGGGGCAAGTAATTCTTTTAGCTTATCAGCACGCTCTCGATTGTCTTCGACTGAGAAGAGATATTGTTCAGCAGACCCTATCAGTGGCAAGTCAACGATTTGTGACAATTCGGTTTCCTCAACTGAATTCATATTTGTTCTCCGACATGACAAGTGCAACGAAAACTAATTGATATTTTAGCTTTTTTTCGACATATCCTGAAATAGGTCATGCTTCCCCGGCTCCTAAAACTTGTGCTGTGGTGAGTTTCAGCCTTGTAGGGTGCGTCAGTTAGAATAGTTACAGGACTTGGGAAACGCTTATGGACTGACGCACCCTACTATCGTCTTTTAAATGCCGAACAGCTTATGACTCAAATAAATCCCGATCGCACTGCTGGTACAATTGCGATCGACGTTTGCGCTCAATCAAACGGGCAGTATCTTTGTCAGATTTCGTCATCTCTGAGCGATCGCCCTGATGATACCATGAATTTTTACGGACAAACGAAAGAACACGCGATAGCGATCGCCTTAGAAAATTTAGCCTCTCGCTACCGCCAGCAAGCCGAAGACTCTCAAAATATAGATTGGGATGCGGTGGAAATTTCGGATTCGGGAGAGCCGATTGAAAAGCGTTATCACGTAATTTTGCACTACGAACGAATTGCTAAAGATGAATCTAAGTTTGAGGCAATGCACAATACAATGATGGGAAATACAGTAGTTGAAAATGCCAAAATTTCAATAATTGAGATCGATCCCGATATCGAAATCGAGGCCAGAGGGCTATCAAAATATTGAGCCATCGGGACTTAGGTGCAGATGGGCATCTTACCCTACGCATCAACCATCGAAACGTGAGTTTGAGGCGGCGATCGACTAGAAGCGATCGCATAATTTCAAATCCCCAAAATTTCTTTTCTATTACTCCCCCGCAAAATCTGCCCTAAACTTCTCCACAACTCGATTTAACTCCACCGAATGAGAGGCCTTAAATAAAATACGATCGCCCTTTTCGACAAATCCCAACAACCGCTTTGCTAAATCTTCCCGCCCATCCTTGGCTGTAATATCTCCTATCTCCACAAAAGGCAAACCCGCAGCGCCCGCAGCCATCGCCGCCGCTTCCTCAAAATCCGCAAAAACAAACAAAGCATCAAGATGCAAATCTCGCGCCGCTGTTCCCACTTGTCGGTGAAATTCGATCGCCCTTTCGCCCAATTCCTTCATCGTTCCTAACACCGCAATCCGGCGCTTTCCTGGAGTATCTGCTAACAGTCTCAGGGCCGCCAACATCGACTCCAAACCAGCATTGTAAGTCTCATCCAGAATCACAATATCCTGCGGCAAATCGTAGCGGCGCGCCCGTCCATCCGGTAACTGCACAGACAAACCTTGCTTTAAAACTTCCCAATCAATACCTAAAACTTTTCCTACCGCCAAAGCCGCCAAATAATTTACAGCATTGTGCCGTCCCGGCAGCGGCAGCGGCAATTCTATACCATCTATAAGTATTGTATCATGAGTGAGCAATTCTCCGCACAAATCCCCGCCTTCTAAACCGTAACTTAAAGTTTTTCCCTGCCAAACTTCGGTCGCAGTTGCGATTAATCTATGATTATCGTGATTTAGAATAGCAATGCTATCAGCAGGCATTTCGGCTAAAAGTTCGCACTTAGCTTGGGCGATCGCCTCTTCGGAACCCAATCGCCCGATATGTGCCGTTCCTACATTAGTAATTACCGCAACAGTAGGACGAGCAATTTGCGACAGCAGCGCAATTTCACCACTGCCGCGCATTCCCATTTCAATCACAGCATAATTGTGGGCGGGTGAAAGCTCCAACAGAGTTTTTGGCACTCCAATTTCATTGTTGTAGTTATATTGAGTTTTAAGAACATTTCCCCTCGTTGACAAAACCGCTGCAATTAACTCTTTAGCAGTAGTTTTACCGACAGAACCAGTAACAGCAACTATAGGTATACTGAATTGGTCGCGCCACCAGCGAGCGATCGACTGATAAGCTTTTAAAGTATCGTCAACGCGCAACAGCGGAAAATTCGGCAATTCCTCTTGCCAATGTCGATCGACAATCGCCGCAATCGCCCCCAAATCCCTGGCTTTTGCTACAAATTGATGGCCGTCAAAATTGTCTCCCCGCAGCGCCAAAAATACCTCGCCCCCTTCAAGAGTGCGCGTATCTGTGGCAATACCTGTCCCTAAAGCTGTCAAAACGTCGTCAGGCACAGCAGGCAAAGGTACAGTTAAAATTTCAGCAAGTTGGGCGATACTTACGCGACAAACCATAACCAGCACTCACATTTCAAATAATTATTTTCACAGCTAATCCTACCTTGCCTGACCTGAAAATTAACTGACAGGGGGCTGCTAACCTGGATATATCTTGACAATCCTAATACTAAATCGTCCGCCCACCAAGAAATTATCCCCTACCCACCCACAATCTTTACCAATACTTTACAAAGTAGATGGTGATTTAAGGCTTGCGAATTACCAACAATTCATGTCATGCTGGTATTGGTAAATAGTTTAACTAAGCAAAAAATATCGATCGGCTTAAGCTGCTGACAGCTTCTACCCCTAAGCTTCATCTGGCGAGAAGCTCGGTTGACTAAATTGTTGCGATTCATTGGTCAATTCATCAAAATAATAGCGCTGAAAGCTCCAGCCCCAGCCTCGGAGGGTTAATCCAAAGTGAACGACTACAACAGACAAAGTTACGAAGAAGAACAGCTACTTTACCAGCACTGGCTGGAGTTGGTACAAAGAGAGCAGCCGGCCGAACTCATCAGCCGCTTTCGCACTTTATTTATCCACGGTACCGGATATCCCGATCGCTTCGTCGCCGACGCACTCGAAAAAATAGCAGCCTCAGAACACGCCGAACAAGAATTCAAGTACATCCTCAACCGCTGCTGCCACATCCTGATCAACCGCTGGCAAACCTACCCCAGCAAGCAAGCTGCCATCCCTGAATTGATCGCCCTGTTTGAAGAAGCGCCCAAAATATTATTTGGATACCATCGATCGCGGGGGCGAGGCTCCATTCCCCAATTAGTAAATCAATTTACCGAAAGCGAACAGTACCTCACCCTCCAGCGTTTAGCCAAAGTCATAACTCACAGCAATGAAGATAGCAGCAACAGCAAAACCCCAGCTACCCTTCCCCTCGGAACCTTAATTCCTCGTTACCCTTACCTCTACAAACACTGCCTCCTCAGCGACGACAGCACCTACGAACAGCAGAAAATCATTAAAAAAATCCAAGCTCAAAAGCAGCAGCAATTTGAGGTCAACCTCTCGCAATACGTGGCTCACCAAGTGAGAAAAGCCCAAACAGCGCGCCGGGAAACCTCAATTGTCTTTCAAAGAACTATACAACCTATAAAAAACCCGACCCTGTTGACCGACCCGGAACTATTCTTTGCCCTCAAGCACTTTGTCGGAAAAGTAGAGGGAGCCGATACCTACAGACAGCTAGCGGGCCGTTTCACGGCGAACGCCAGCACAAATCAGTCCTACCACTCCTTTAAAGACGACTTGTACGAATACCTGATTTCTTCTGTCACCGACGATCGCTACGGCAAACGTCTCTTTAACGAAAAATTGTATAAGCAACTACAAAATACCCTGCCCCACAGCGACGATCAGAAGTTTAACGAATTTTTAATGATCAGAACTTGCAGCCAGTTATTGAACTTTTTAGTAGTAGAGAGTCCTGTGCGGCCCAACCACTTTGTCTTCATCGACCTGATCTCAAACCTCGGGCCGACCCAAACCACAGGTTTGCTGCTGAAAATCGTACTAATTTGCGGCAAAGTCAAGCCCTACCTAGAAAAGCGACTGGCAATTTTGTTCGGTCACTACGAATGCAGTACCCGAGAAGGCGTGGTGTGGTTAGTTAAAGCCCTGGAAAACGTGAACCTAGCTTTGAGTACCAACTTTGGCAAGGTGGATGTATCTTTCCTGCGGTGAGAGCGGGGGGCATAACTTTCTTTGCTTCCACTGCAGGCAAAACATCACACCCATCAACCAGGTTTCTGAATACCCTAAAAGTTTTACCTTTAATTTGAACGACTTAATTAACTCCTGAAACCTATTCAAAAGACTCTATTCTATGTTAAAGTACCAAGTGTGAATCAGATTCAGTTGCAGGCTTTGTTCATTGCTACAGAATTGTCTAAAAACTTGCCCTTCTGTATCGGCAGGGGACTCTCCGAAACTGAAATCTTCGCACTGTCTAAATTTTGGAGTTATTCCTCATGTCGATATACGTCGGTAACTTATCCTACCAAGTTACCCAAGAAGACATCACCACCGTCTTCGCCGAATACGGAACTGTTAAGCGGGTACATCTACCTACCGACAGAGAAACCAGTCGCCCCCGCGGCTTCGGTTTTGTAGAAATGTCCACAGATGCAGAAGAAGATGCAGCGATTGCTGCTCTCGACGGAGCAGAGTGGATGGGTCGCGACCTTAAAGTTAACAAAGCCAAGCCCCGCGAAGATGAAGGTGGCCGGGGCGGCGGCAACCGGGGCGGCGGTGGCCCTGGAAAATTTGCTCGCGGAGGGGGCGGCGGCGGAGGACGTTATTAATTTCCTCTGATAAAGATTTGAGATTGAAGAGTTGAAATTGGCGCGATATCTCACCTAGCTCCGAACCACTTCCGGCCTTTCCGAAAAACCTATAGCGCGTCGCGTGAGAACCCCGGTCTTTTAAGCCGGGGATGAAACGCAATTGTAGCCTAAAGGCTGCGAGCAATCTGGGTTATGATCTGAAAATGCGGAACAAGTAGGCGTATCAACTACGTGTTGAACCATTCCTAGAACGGTGAGATTCCGGGCAGTAAGACACCCTCAGAATTTTCCTCTGAGAAAGACTAAGGTACAGCCAAGCAGCGCAGGATGGGGAGCGTACCGAACTGGCTAGTGTTGAAAAGTGCGAACGAAAGCATAAGGCAAAAGTAAGCGTAATCTTCATGGCACAAGTCAGTGAAGTGAATGTCTAGCGGCGACTTGACAGCACCTTTAAGAAAACCAAACTGGAATTCTTGAGAATCTCCGCTCCTTTAGGTCGGAGAGTGTCAAGCTCTTCAAGTTTCCATATCTACCGCATTAAATATACCAAAAAGCCAAGGGCCGAACCCTTGGCTTTTTGGTATGTATGAGGGTTGACGGTATAAGTCTGAAATCGGCTGGGCGAATCCGTTGCAGTACCGTCAGGTTCTAATCGTCAGGTTCGATGCTGCTGCTCAATCCGTGATTATTGAGCGTTTCAGCGTAAAACTCAGCGTGTTCGAGAGCGCAAACAATCACCAATCCCATCCCGTTAGTATGGGCTTCCATCATCACATTTACCGCCTGTGGCTGAGTCAGACTCGGTACCGTCGCCATCAAAGTCTGCACCACGTACTCCATAGGATTGAAATCATCATTGTGCAGCAGAACGCGGTAGCGCGGTGCAAGCTTGCGGACTGTGGAAGGCTTTTGAATAATTTCGACAGACACTAATCTATACCTCCTGACTTGTAAAATGTTAAAATTTGTCAACAATCTTGAGCCGGATTCCTCCGCTGTGCAAGACTATCTCACTTTCAGCTATTTTATTGAAATCTGAAAATTCAGACAAGGCAGCCCCTTGGTCGATCGCGAGCTGTGAACCCAACACCAAACCCACAGGGGGTGTCCTGGACCCTAGGCAACCACCTTCCTAGCGCCATAATATTAGAAAGGCGCGATCGGCTAAAAATAACAAACTACTACCTGTTGAGTCTCCAGAACTGAGGGAACCTTATATGAAACGCAAACCTAAATCCTACAACGACAGATTCAGCGGCGACCCATCCCGAGAAGATGAAGACTCCGACTACTCCGGCTCCTTTGGCGGACAGTCGCGGCGTCAACCTCAGTCCGGTAAACCCTCTTTCCTCAATTCCGCCACCCTAGGGATTTTAACAGCCGTCTTTATTCTGGGAATTGGCATTGGCATTGCCTTTAGCTCCACCGCTACAATTAGCCCAGAGAACGTAGCATCCCGCGAATTTATCGATCGCAGCGCCCCGAACCCAGAACTTTGCGTGCAGTTTGGAGCCAGCGCGATGGTGACAGATATGCGCCTCTACGTCACCCTCAACCCCTTCAACGTCTACATCTCGCAGCCGAGTATGCGCCCCGGATGCGTCCTGCGAACCAATAACTGGGCAATTCTGGAACAAAGAAAACTCATCAGCCAAGACCAAGTGCGCGATTGCAAAAATCGCATGAACACCTTTGGCTTCACCGGCCCCCTGGAAGCTCAACCCGAAATTAACTGTATCTACCAAAACGACGGCGCTAAAAACCTGTTCCTCAACCAACCGGGTTCGATAGCTCCAACCACTGAAGGTCAAAATTTCTAAATCGCTGATATAGCGGTTTTCAGTTGAGTCAATTACAGATATGGGGTAGGACTTAGGCAAAGCCTAAGTCCTTACTTTATTTTAGAGAATGGAAAACTGCTCTAAGTAAATTTTGAACAACAAAGAGGTTCGAGGGAAGAAAAAATTCTTCCCTCTTCCTTCTTCCCTCGAACCTCTTCCCTCTTCCTTCTTCCCTCGAACCTCTTCCCTCGAACCTCTTCCTTCTTCCCTCGAACCTCTTCCCTCGAACCTCTTCCTTCTTCCCTCGAACCTCTTCCTTCTTCCCTCTTCCTTCTTCCTTCTTCCTTCAAAAACCTAACTGCAGGAAATCTTCCGTTAACTGAACTTGCAAAATTTGACCGGGTTGAATCGTAGCAGGTTGAGGAGCAGCGACGTAAGTTGTAGCAACACCACCGGCTGCTCCCGCCAACAAACCGATACCAGAAAAGCCGCTCAGCAAGAACAAAGCTAAGCCACCAATACCAGTATTTCGCAACAAACTGCGATCGGAAGGCTCTTGTCGGCGGCCGCCCACGGACTCCGAGCGAGCGAAGAGAGGGATATTGCGGCCGTTGAGACTAATAGCTTCGACCACAAATCGACTGCCGAGGTTCGTTGTTTCAAACCGGCCTATGACCGGCGTATTAGCAGGTACGATCGTATTGCCGCGACTGTCGAAAATTCCCCCTTGCAGCAGCAGCACTTCCTCTTGGCTGGGCTTCGCTTGCAGGCGCAGAGCCCGATCGCCGGGGTATAGCAAACTGAGCTCCGTGCCCGCCGGCAACAAGACATTCGCCCCAGCCGCAGCCTGCAAAGGAGCATTCGATCGTCCGCGAGGAAGCGGTTCACCAAAAGTAAGCGTCCGCTGTTCCGGCGCTGCTACAGCCGTTCTTTGAGGCTCTATGCGGGGTAGAGCAGCAGCTTGTACCCCACGGCGTTCGTCAAGGCGAACATTGACTAAAGGCACTCTTAGCGGCCGGATTTGGTCATTGGGAGTTGGCGGCTGCGAATAATTTGTAGCGGGATTCAGGGAAGTAGGAGGCTCAGCTCGATCGATCTCTGTGGCACCAGTTGAGTTGGAATCACTCGGCGGCTGGTTTTGCGGTACTTGTATTGAAGCCTGGGGTTGAGTTTCGGGAGTTTCCATAATTGGAGTCGGTTCGATCGAAGGACGCAACACCCAGCGATTTTCTACCCCACTTCTTTGGAATTGAACTTGCCCTGCGCTGAAACCGACTCCCGGAGCCAAATTGACCAGAATTCTCGCCGTTCCCGGTTGAAGTTGACTCACCCCCACAGAACGCACTCTACCTTGTGGGTATAGCTGAGTTGCATCTACTCCGATCTCAGTATTGGGCAAATCCACAGCCATCTGAGACGGGTTGAGTAGAGAATATGTGGGGGTTGTTCCCTCTGGGAGAGTAATTTCTAGCTGATTTGTCGCCGGATCGAATTTCCAACTTGTGACTGTAGAAGCATTTGCTGGTTCCAGTGTTGCGGCCACTGCTGCAACTGCGGCGGCGACTGCTAGACTCAGACTCAGTGACTCGATCGCAAACAATCCCGCTGGTAGAGAATTAACAGTCAATTTTTGTAAGTCTGCCCAAAATTTTCGTGGTAATTTTTTGTATGGCATGGCTGCTGGGTGAAATTTTTGATCTGAAATAGATTATGGATGATAAAATTTTGCCTTCGGATGACGCTGAAAGTTTAGCATTATTGCGATATGAAAAATTTAACTAAATGGAAATTATTGCGATCGCGCTTAGTTCTTAACCACAAGTGGTGTCAGGTTAGACAAGATGAAATAGAATTGCCAAGCGGACAAATTATAGACGACTTTTTTGTTAATGTCCGACCCAATATCGCCCTCGTTTTTGCCACGACAGAGCAGCAAGAACTTGTATTAGTGCGCCAATACAGGCACGGAGTAGGCGAAATTTTGCTGGAACTGCCTGCTGGATCTTTCAACCCTGCTGAAGAGAGCGGGAAATCGGCAGCCGCCAGAGAACTTGCAGAAGAAACGGGATATGTTGCTGAAGAAATTTTGGAACTAGCAACCTTATATGATAACCCCGTCAAAGACACCAATTCTATCTACCTATACTTTGCTAAAAATGTCAAGCTTGCCAGCAAAATACAATTAGATATTACAGAAGATATTGAAGTAGTTTTACTCCCCATTCCTGAAGTTTTGTTGAAAATAAACAACCGAGAAATTTGTGTAGCAGGAAGCATCGCAGCTATTTTTTTAGGATTAGAATTTTTGAATAAACAGCGGTAAGGTGCTGTGTGAATGGCACCCTACACGCTGTTTTTGGTGAGGTCTGTCTTAACGAGAAAGAGTCAGAAAATCCCGAGAAGTAATAGTATTATCAGCCCCAAAAATCTGAGCCAAAACCTCCCCTGTCGCCGCAACTTGCAGCAGTGTGCCATTGGCCGTCGAGTTAATTTGCAAGGCCTCAAAACTCAAGCCGTCAGCCAGGACAAACTTGTCAGTTCCTACGGAAAAATTGAGCACAGTATCGATACCGCTGAAGGCGCTTAACACAAAGTTATCATTCCCCATACCCCCAATCAAAGTATCATCTCCCCCATCGCCAAACAGCCAGTCATCCCCAACACCCCCATTGAGAATATCGCGATCTTTCCCTCCGTAAATACTGTCATTACCATCATCACCATTGAGAGTATCTTGACCTTCATTGCCGTATAACAGGTCATCGCCACTGCCACCGTTGATACAGTCTTGCTGGCCGTCTTCACCCACAGCGCCTCGCAGATTTTGCCCGCGATCGCCACTAATGGTATCGTTACCTTCATCGCCACACAAAATATCGCTGGCATCATCGCCGTACATCAAGTCGTTGCCAGCATCTCCCTGTACTACATCGTCATCCTTGCCTCCACGAAGGGTATCGTTACCCAAACCCCCACTCAAAGAATCGGAACTCTCACCGCCGCCCTGAAAGTCATTCCCCTCTCCTCCAAATAGCAAGTCGCGGCCATCAACATCGGACACTAACTCGTTTTGCAAGCCACCGTAAAGCGAATCGTCTCCCTCATCACCGACAATGGTGTCGGAACCGAGTTCACCCCAAATCCGGTCATTATCTTTGCCGCCGTAAACTAAGTCGTTACCTTTGCCGGCAAAAATGCTATCGTTACCGCTGCCACCGCCGATGAGATCGCCGGTGTCGTTACCGAAAATTAAGTCTGCTTCATCCGTGGCAATTGTGCTGGCTTGTTGAGTGCCGTAGTCGCCGATTATGGTGTCGGAACCTAGATTGCCGTAGAGAGTATCCGAGTCAGTTTCGCCGAAAATGCGATCATCCCCTCTGCCTGCAAACACCACATCCCGGCCGTTGCCACCTCGCAAGGTATCGTCTTGTTCTTCGCCGTTAAGTAGGTCGTTGCCATCGCCTCCTGTCAGTAAATCGAAGCCGTCGGGGTCACTGTCGAGGGAGTTGAGTACGCCACCAAACACAGAGTCGTCTCCGTTGTCGCCGGAAAGGGTATCTGGGCCTTTGTCACCCCAAATCAAGTCGTTGTCGATGCCACCGTAAGCGATGTCAGGGCCTTTGCCGGAGTAAATGGTGTCAGAACCTTGATTGCTAGCAATGGCATCGCCTGAAGACCCGCCGAAAATCAGGTCGCCGTCGTTGTCGGTCAAGTCGATGTTGTTGCCGTTGTCGCCGACTATGGTGTCGGCACCGCGATCGCCGTACAATGTGTCTCCATTGCGATCGCCAAAAATGCGATCGTCTTGTTTGCCACCAAATACGGCATCGGTTTCTTTGCCGGCGTAAACGATGTCGTTGTCGAGGCCGGAGGCGATGAAGTCTCGCTGTTGGTCGCCGAAAGCGATATCGCTGCCTGCTTCACCTAACACTGTGTCGTCGCCACCTTCGGAGAGAAACAGTTGGTTAGTGTCGTTTCCTGTTAAGGAATCGTTTCCGGGAGTCCCGATGCTGGTGTTTTGGATGTCGATGAGTTGGGCGGCATTTGAGTCGAAGTTAAGTATTTGCGAAGGCTGGGGTTGGATAAATGTTATCGGGGGCAGCAAGGGCAAGGGGTCGCAACCGCAACCGGTATCCGGTTCGGGTACAAGGTTGAATATAGGGGTTGGTTCCGGCGCGGGTGTTGGTGTTGGTGTGGGTGTTGGTGGTGTTGGTGTTGGTGTTGGTGATGTTGGTTCCGGTGTTGCAGTTGGAGTTGCAGTTGGTTCCGGTTCCGGCGCGGGTGTTGGTTCCGGCGCGGGTATGGGCGTCGGGGCTGGTTCCGCTGCGGGTGTGGGTGTTGGTGTTGGTGTGGGTGTTGGTTCCGGCGCTGGCGCGGGTGTTGGTTCCGGCGCGGGTATGGGCGTCGGGGCTGGTTCCGCTGCGGGTGTGGGTGTTGGTGCCGGTGTTGGTGTTGGTTCCGGCGCGGGCGCGAGTGTTGGAGTTGGTGCCGGTGTTGGTTCCGGTGCGAGTGTTGGAGTTGGTGCCGGTGTTGGTGTTGGTTCCGGCGCGGATGTTGGAGTTGGTGCCGGTGTTGGTGGTGCCGGAGTTGGTTCCGGTGCGAGTGTTGGAGTTGGTGCCGGTGCGAGTGTTGGAGTTGGTGCCGGTGCGAGTGTTGGAGTTGGTGTTGGTTCCGGTGCGAGTGTTGGAGTTGGTGCCGGTGTTGGTGTTGGTTCCGGCGCGGATGTTGGAGTTGGTGC